>JACMJX010000109.1 GCA_014380425.1 Chitinophagaceae bacterium
AGATCTGAAAGGGTTTTGGAGCTTTGAAGGAAGGGTTCGTCTGAGGCATTCCAGGCAAAGGCGGTGGAAGGAAAGAAATCCCATTTGTTGCCAGGTGCCAGTCTTGACGAACCATCATAACGGCCCGTAAGGGTAAGGAGGTATCTTTCTTTAAACCCGTAGTTTACCCTGGCCATAAATGAGCTTAATGTCCATTCGGTTAATCCTGTTCCGATTCTGGAAACGATATTAGCTGTGCCGAGATTATAGAATGCCTGCTGATCATAAGGAAGATCGTTTACAGAAGCAATGGAAGCTTCTACACGGTCTTCTTCGACACTCTGCAGCAGTGTAACATTGATTTTATGATCGGTGTTGATTACTTTATTATACATCAGCATATTATCCAGCACGTAATGGAAAGCCCTGTTAGTAGTATCAGATGCTGATGAGGGGCTGCCCTGGTTGGCCCTGGAAGTTCGGAAGCTGCCACGCCTGAAAAAGCGATAGTCTGGCGAGAAACTGAGCCGGTAGGTAAGGCCGGGTATCAGACCTGCTTCAGCAAAGAAGTTACCAAAAAAGCGATGCGCCTTTTCTTTATTGCTGGCCCCTTCGAGCCTGATCAGGGAGTTGAAATTAAGAGGGTCGCTGGCTGGCTCGATGATCAGTGCACCAGTAGAATCCCTGATAGGGGCCAGAGGATTTACCTGCCCGCCCAACAGATACAGATTATCAGTAGAGTTATTGTTATTGATAGAAGCAGCTATGGTGCCTCCGATCTTCAGCCGGTCGTAAAGCTGATTGTCGTAAGTGAGTCGGAGGTTATAACGGTCGAAATCGAATCCTTTAACAACACCAACGTTATCGAAATACCCCAGTGAGAAAGATGTCTGGCTTTTCGCCGACCCGGCAAGCACACTTAGCTGATGTTCCTGCTGCCTGCCCTGCCGTGTTACTTCACCGATCCAGTCGAACTCCCTTACTTTTGAAGGATCGTAGTTGCCATTGGCATCATAGGCCTGCAGTACGGATGCTTCTACGTCGCGGTTGCGGAAGTAAAACATTCCCTCGTCCAGTGTTCTCGAAGGGGTGAGAGAATTGTACCTGTTGGCATTGCGTTCAGCTTCCCTTCTGAATTCCGCGAATTCCGCGCCATTCATCAGTCGTAAACGGTCTAATGCTGTCTGCACGCCGTAATATCCATTATAATTAATTTGTACCTTACCTGTTGTGCCGCGGTTACTGGTTATCAGGATAACGCCATTTGCGCCGCGTGATCCATAGATAGCAGTAGCGGATGCATCTTTTAAAACCTCGATAGAACGGATATCGCCCGAGTTGATATCATTTAAACTTCCGGAGAAAGGAAGGCCATCTACTACAATGAGCGGATCATTGCCCGCATTGATGGAACGGTTACCGCGGATGCGGATTTCAGGGTTCGAATTAGGATTATTGTTGGGAGAGGCAATGTCTACCCCCGCAACCAAACCTTGCATGGATTTAATGGCATTGACCGTTGGAACCTGCCGAAGGTCAGAACCCTTTACAGATACTACTGAACCGGTAAGATCTTTCTTACGCTGCGTTCCGTAACCGACTACAACCACTTGCTCCAGGGACTTGTCCAGGGCTGTTAAACTTACAGTAATGTTGTTCCTGCCGTTTACCGGTACTTCCGTTGGTTGGAAGTTTACGAAAGAAATCAGCAAGACGGCATTGGGACTAACGGTGATGGAGAAATTGCCCTTCTCGTCGGAGGTAGTTCCGCCTGTTCCGCCCTTTAGCGTAATACTGGCGCCCGAAACGGGAAGCTTGTCATCAGCAGAGATTATTTTTCCTGTTACAGGAATTGTTTGAGATAACACGGCTTGTTGTAAGAACAGGCATGTTAAAAAGCAAAAGAGAATTGGCTTTTTCATGTGGCAGCTTTAGTTGTATAATGTAAAAATCAAGTTTTACAATACTAAATTTAGTGCTAAAGTTTATTCCAGCAAAAAAAAATTAATAGAAGCATTTAGTGCTACTAATCCTGGTTTGCTTCTGGGAAGAAGGGATAATGACGGTGAAAAGGAAATAAGGGGGGAAACAATATATTTTAACGCCAGTACGCCGGCAGGCGCCGACATACTGGTAATTTAGATGACGAAAGTTCGTTATCAGGAATGCATTACACCCGGCTGCTTGCCACTCCACCCGGGGAAAAGTACTTTATCGCCATTGATCTTAAGGTGCTTATCTGCTACTTCACTGAATACTGCCCGGAAATCTGTGGTCACTGGCAAATCTCTTCCATCCTCAAGGTTTTCGGGAGAGAGTGGGTTTATTGTACCATGTACTCTGCCTCCATTTACATTGTTTCCAAGAATGAAATTGCAGGAGGCACGACCATGGTCGGTGCCCCCGGTGCCATTTTGCCTGACTGTACGACCGAATTCCGTCATCGACATAACGGTTACATCATCCTGATAGGTTCCGAGATCTGTCCAAAAAGCAGCGATACTGTTGCTCAAATCAGCTGCATTGCGGGCGAAGATACCATTGCTGGTTCCTTGGTTAAAATGGGTATCCCATCCGCCTGACTCCGCAAAAGCAACTTCAAGTCCTACATCGAGCTTGATAAGCTGCGCTATCTGCTTTAATGCATTACCGAGGGGAGAGGTGGGGTACACTGCTCCGCTTTGTGGCTTGTAGTTTTTTGTATCTGCTTTCTGCAACATCTTGATTGCATCGAAGCTTTCCTTTCCGGTTTCCTTAAGAAGCGATACGGACGCTTTATCATACAACTCCTCGAAACTTCTGGCAGTCATGTTAGCCGATAAAGGATTGCCTTTATACTGGATAGCGAAGCTCTGAAGATTGCTAATAGCCACAGTAGGATGATCGCCATAGAATGATCTTGGTAAAGAAGAAGTAAGACTTACAGCGCGCAATGGGGTAGCGCTTTCATGACCGAGTAGTCCTACCGCCCTGTTAAGCCATCCGGTAGCCGTGCCTTTATCGAATGGTGTTCCCGACTCCATATAATCCTGTGCATCAAAATGGGATCGCGTGTTATTGGGTGATCCGATGCCATGTACTATGGCCAATCTTTTATCACGGAAATAAGGTTCGAAAGAGGCCATGGAAGGATGAAGTCCGTAGTTGCCATCAAGATCGATAAGAGGTTTACCAGTACCTTGCTGGGCCGGGGTAATGAAGATCGTGGGTCGCGCTGCTTTTAGAAATGGATCATTGAACGGCGTTACTGCCATCAAACCGTCCATAGCCCCCCGCTGAAAGATACAAACCATTACTTTTTTTCTTTTGTATGGCAGAATAATTTTGCTGCTATTCGCAGCCCGCGCGAGGAACGTGGGCACGCCGCCTACACCTATTCCAAACAGTGCCAGTCCTCCTGATTTTATAAATCCCCTTCTTGTTGTCATATTAATATTTTGTCAGTCAGTAATTATTCAAGGGTTTCATCTTCTCTGAAATTCCGGAGAACCGATGATGATACCTACTACTTGGGTCAGCATATTCTTATCAGTCTTAACGACCGTTTTGTCGCCGCTTGGTTCAGTGGCCATTTTCCCCGGGTCATCTCCACTTGCGCCTTTACTTACCATCTTATCTTCATCTGAAAGTGCATCGTATTTTCCGTTTTCCTGCATTTGTTCATTGCCCGGTTGGGTGGGGCGCTGCGTGTCAGGGGTCGCTGTGCCCGCTGCTGCACGCACCTTCTTTTCTAAATCAGGATCATTAAGTAAAGGAGTTAATCTTTTAACGGTTTCATTAATATCCCGTTCCGGCATGAGCAGTTTAGCATAGGTGGCAAGAGCAGATTCCGTACTTTCTGGCTCATGACCGTTATTCAGGGCCAGCAGATCCACCTTCATACCGGGTATGCGGTGCTGAACGAGGGCCAGCCCAAAGTTCATACGATTTAGCAGGGAACCCGTATTTATCCAGTACTGCCCCCTGTCTGGAAAGCCCGTAGGAGCCTGATAGAAGTAGAGTTTCTGACCCATTTTATCCAACCAGGTAAACACCTGGTAAGGCTGTGCAATCCTCGCGTTCAAGCTCCGTACTGCACTCATCGCAAGCTCGAAAGGAGATTTAGTTTTCTCCCTCAGTGCCGTTTTACTCCAGAATTCAGGGGAAGACACCATTGTAATCAGCACTTGTTCAATATTGCCATCCTTGGCGGCAAA
>JACMJX010000009.1 GCA_014380425.1 Chitinophagaceae bacterium
ACTGCTGGGCATCGGCTACTTAGGTTATAGGAATTTTAAAACAAGAAGTCAGTTGGCGCATAGTCAGCAAGAAATACAAAAACAAAAGATTATCGAATTGGAACAGAACCGGCAACTGCTAAGCATCGATGCAATGATGAAGGGACAGGAAGAAGAAAGAAGCCGTATTGCAAAGGACCTGCACGATGGCCTTGGCGGGTTGTTATCAGGTACCAAATTATCGTTCATGAATGTAAAGGAGAAGCTGGTGCTGTCGCCAGAACATACGCAACTGTTTAACCGCTCGCTGACTATGCTCGACAATACGATCGGCGATCTGCGCAAAGTGTCGCATAACCTGATGCCGGCCACGCTGGTCAAGTACGGACTGTATGATGCACTGCGCGATTTTTGCGATTCCATTCATGCAGCCACGGGTATCAAAATGATCTACCAGTCGTACGGCGAAAAAAGAAAACTAAATAGTACGGCAGAGGTATTCGTATACCGCATCATCCAGGAACTGGTGAACAATACCATCAAACATGCGAATGCCAGCGCTATTATCGTGCAGCTCACCACGGCGGAACAACCTATTCGCATTACGGTGGAAGACAATGGTAAGGGCTTCGACAAGGCATTGCTGGAACAGAACAAAGGCAATGGGCTGGCCAATATCAGCTACCGCGTGCAATACCTGCACGGACAATACGAGATCATCACCGCGCCCGGCGAGGGCACCTCCGTAAACATCACTTTAACTGCCTGATATGATACGCGTATATATTGTAGATGATCATGCTGTGGTAATAGAAGGGATCTGTTCCCTATTGCAGAACGAAGAGGGTATCGAAGTGGTGGGCCATGCCGCCAATGGGGCCCACTGCCTGGAATATTTTACCAGCCAAAAGGCCGATATTATTTTGATGGATATAGGTCTGCCCGATATGAATGGTACAGATCTTTGCGCTCAATTGCGTGCAAATTGCCCCGGCTTGGTGGTGCTGGCCTTAAGCAATTTCAACCAGGGCACTTATGTACGTAAGATGATGGAAGGCGGCGCCAGCGGTTACCTGCTCAAGAATGCCAGCCGCGAAGAGATCATCGAAGCGATCCGCATCACCGCGAAAGGCGGCACGTATTTCAATGCCGATGCTCAACAGGCATTGCGCTCGATAACCGAACAGTGTGATCAGTTGCCTGCCCTCACCAAAAGGGAAAAAGAGATCATGACGCTGATCGCTGAAGGACTCACCAACAACCAGATCGCAGTAAAACTATTTATCAGCATAGACACTGTAGACAGCCACCGCAAGAATTTATACACAAAGCTGGGCGTAAAAAATACAGCTATGCTTATCAGGTTTGCGCTGGAGAACCATTTATTGTAACCGCGGCTGCCCTCCTATGGTATTTTTCCCCAGTGCTTCTCTTCCATCTTCCGCCCTGTAGGAAGATCCCTCGGCGTTTGACTGCCATGTCGAACACGAATGATGACGGGGAATGTTTTATCTTTGGATGGATAGCGGGTGTCGAGTGGGGGTACCAACGTAGGCTGGAAAAGTAAAAGCCTGATTTGCAACAGGTTGTCAAATCAGGCTCGGTGGAGAATACCGGGCTCGAACCGGTCACCTCTAACATGCCATGCTAGCGCTCTACCAAATGAGCTAATTCCCCAAAGAGGAATGCAAATATAGGGGGAGCGGCATTTCCGGCCAAATCAACAATTACTCAGCGAAAACCCTGGCCAAAAAATTCGCTACTCCACCTAAAGTCCGCATACAGTCCACCTCAAGTCCACGTTTATTACGCCTCTAAAAGTAATCCCCTTTAGTCATCCTTGTCCCCTTAGATACTGGATAACAGGGGTGAAGGGAAAACCGGCCTGTGGCAGTACTCCACCCCAAGTCCGCGCTAAGTCCGCGTTTACTCCACGTTTAATACGCATATATCGGCACTTCCACGGCTTTTTCCTGTAGTATCCCGGTAAAGAGAGAACCGCAGTACCGGGTACCATTAGTACTCCCTCCCGCTCCCGATACCTACCCCAGCCAAGAAAACCTGGCTCCACGGGTAATTTCATCTACAGTAAAGCCAGAATTTCTACAGCAGGGCTTGCAATTAATGCTGAGAACAGGGTGGAATGGTATTTACAACGTACCTGATATAACATCAAAATTTACAGTTATGACACAAAACGAAAATTTAACCGAGGTTCTAAATGATCTCATTCGGATTAATAACGACCGTATAGCAGGATATGAAAGAGCAGTAGACGAAACCAAAGACCTGGACGTAGACCTGAAAGCAATATTTCATAAAATGGCGTCCGATAGCCGTGCATACTCCGCCGAGCTAACAAAAGAAGTAGTCAATTATGGCGGAGATCCAGCCACAGGAACCACCAATTCAGGTAAAATTTACCGGGTATGGATGGATATTAAAGCCACTTTTTCAGGCAAAGACAGACAAGCCGTTCTCGAGAATTGCGAATTTGGAGAAGATGCCGCTCAGAAAGCCTACGAAGAAGCACTAGCTTCCGACGCTGAAATGCCGGCAACGATCCGCCAACTGATCACCGAGCAAAAAGCTTCACTGCTCACAGCCCATGACCTGATCAAGCAATACAGAGACATGCACAAAACAGTGAATACAGCAGTTAACAGCTAATAGAGCATACGTTCAGTTAAAAATAAAAGCCCGGTAGCGCATTATTGCTCACTACCGGGCTTTCTATTTAAACGATCCACTTATCTTAATCGCCCCAGATAGTATCCTCTCCCTTAATCCACTTTTTCACCAGGTCGGTAGTAACGCTCTTGGGCCGCTCCAGCGGAAAGCCAAGCGCCCGATCCCAGCATAGGCTGGCAAGCACACCAAGAGATCTGCTAACACCGAACAACACCGTATAGAACTCATATTCTACCATACCGAAATGCACGAGTAACGCACCACTATGCGCATCCACATTCGGCCATGGGTTTTTAATTTTTCCGAGCGACTGAAGCACCGGTGGCACCGCTTCATAAATATTCCAGACAGTCTGCACCAGCGGATCGTCCGGCATATGCTTCTTACCAAATTCCATCTGGGCAGTAAAGCGGGGATCCGTCTTTCTTAGTACCGCGTGCCCATAACCCGGAACTACCTTACCTTCCAGCAAAGTCTTCTTCACATACTCCGTTATCTGCTCCTTGTCCGGCAGGTCGGTCTTAAGGTCTTCCCGCATCTCAAAGATCCATTTGATCACTTCCTGGTTGGCAAGGCCGTGCAGTGGACCTGCAAGGCCGTTCATACCGGCAGCGAGACTCAGGTAAGGATCACTGAGAGCCGACCCAACAAGATGCGTCGTGTGCGCCGATACGTTTCCACCTTCATGGTCTGCATGTATCGTCATGTAAAGACGCATCAGCTCTCTGAAGCTCTCATCGTCGTAACCCAGCATGTGTGCAAGGTTGCCTGCCCAGTCGAGCAAGCCATTCGGATGAATATGTTGCCCATCCTTATATTTTCTACGGTAAATATATGCTGCTACCCGCGGAAGGCGGGCTATAAGATCCATGGAGTCGTCGAACATAGCCGACCAGTAATCCTTTTTATTCATGCCCTCCGAATAAAGGCGGGAGAAATTGCTTTCCGTTTGCAAAGCCATGATAGCCACTACAAACTGGGTCATAGGATGCGCCTGAATGGGAAGCGCTTCAATAGCGGCAAATACATGGTTCGGCACATGGGAACGGCGCTGCCAAACGGAACTGAGATGCGCAACATCTTCTTCAGTAGGCAATTCGCCTATCAGCATCAGGTAAAACAAACCCTCCGGCAGCGGCTCATGACCGTTCTTCGCCTTCGGCAGCTTTTCCTGCAGTTCCGAGATGGAATAACCTCTGAAGCGGATGCCATCCTGCGAATCAAGCAGGGAAGTCTCCGATACAAGCCCTGTCATTCCCCGCATTCCCTGGTAAATCTGTGAAAGGGTTACTTCTCCAATCTTCTTGTTGCCATGCTCCTTTAAGATCTCTTTGATCTCAGCTCCAGCCACTTCTAATTTTGCCTTAAACCGTTCTTTGAGTACTCCCATGTAGTGATTTTTTTGGATGGCTAAAATTAATGAAAAACAGGCATAAAGTGCGAGCTCGCATCACAAAATAGAAAGCCGCAGCGCTTGTTAACAATAAGAAATTGTGTTATCTGCAGCAAACCTGCTACCCGTGCAGATCGCAGCCGGAGGCGTCGTTAGATTATTATTTCGGAGCCTTCCTATAAAGGAAGATGCACACGAGGCCAAACACCAGATTGGGGATCCACGCAGCCAGCAAGGGGTGCATATCTCCCTTGGTCGAAAAAACAGTGGAGAACCGGTCCATTACTACAAACAATGCCGCCACTACTATGCCAAGGGCAAGGTGTAGTCCGCTTCCACCCCTTGTTTTGCGCGATGAAACCACTACGCCGATCAGCGTCAGGATGATAACAGCTACCGGGGTGGCATCCCGCCGGTAACGTTCCACTTTCAATGTATTTAAACCTTCCGAACCTCTCAATTCTTCCAGGCTTATATACCGGTCCAACTCCGGGGTAATCAGTTTGTCTTTAAGGTATTGATCTCTCCGCAGGTCCATGGGTTGCACATTCAGATCCATATAAACGGTATCTACCCGTTTCACCTCCTCCTTCATCCCGTTGATCTTTCTTTCTACCCCATTTTCAATCCTCCATTTCCGCCGGGCAGTATCCCACTTGATCGACTCTGCCCGCAGATTATAATACACCTGGTTGCCCTTTACTTTCTCCAGGAAGAATTTACTGGCACTTTTATACGTTGTATCATAATAACGGATACCCATGAACGTATTGGCGTTCACCCGGAGATAGAAGTTGGAATTCCCTTCCAGGCGATACGAACTGTTGTTATCGATATACTTCGATTTAAAACTCGCGTAAATACCATTAGCCCTCGGGATAACGAACTGGTTAGATAGCCAGAGTATCCCCGCCAGTAAAAAGCCCCCTATGAAATAAGGCCGGAGCATTCTGTTGAAATTCACTCCATTGGCCAGTATCGCTACGATCTCTGACCGTCCTGACATTTTAGAGGTAAAAAAGATCACTGAAATGAATACGATCAGCGGAAAGATAAGCGAAATGATCATCGGCACGAAGCCATAAAAATACTGGGTGATGATCTTGGTAAAAGAAAGCCCCGACTTCACGAAATCGTCGGTCTTTTCACTGGTATCTATCACACAAGCGATAATAGTAATAGTAAGTATGGTGAACACGAACGTCACCATGAATTTCTTAAATATATACCAGTCTAGTATCTTCAATCAAATAGTATTATCAGGGGCAAAAGTAAGTATTTCTATAATCGTGTCTGCAACAGCTCCACCTGTTCCTTCTTCCAGCTTACGAAATCTCCCTGCTGAATGTGTTTCCGCGCCTCTTTCACAAGGTGAAGATAAAACGTTAAATTATGAATGCTGGAGATCGTTAGCCCGAGAAGCTCTTTACTTTTCATCAAATGCCGCAGGTAAGCTTTACTGTAATAATGGCTCACTTCACAATCGATCCCATCGTCTATTGGTGAAAAATCGTCTGCCCATTTCAGGTTGTCGATATTCAGGATGCCTTTTGAGGTGAACAGCATTCCGTTTCGTCCGTTCCGGGTTGGCATTACACAGTCGAACATATCCACGCCCAGGGCAATGTTTTCCAAAATATTCCAGGGGGTGCCCACTCCCATCAGGTAGCGGGGTTTGTCTTCTGGCAGAATATCGCAGCAGAGCGCGCACATTTCATACATCATCTCCACGGGCTCGCCTACACTAAGCCCCCCTATAGCGTTTCCCGGGGCATTTTGCGCAGCTATGAATTCGCTGGATAGCTTTCTCAGGTCTGGGAATGTGCTGCCTTGTACTATGGGAAACAAATACTGCGGGTAGCCGTACCGGGCTTCCGTTTCCTGAAAACGGCTGATACAACGGCTAAGCCATCTATGGGTAAGTTCCATGGAAGTGGAGGCATACTTAGAATCGCTGGGATAAGGCGGGCATTCATCGAATGCCATAATAATGTCCGCACCGATCGACCGCTGAATATCCATCACGCCCTCGGGGGTAAACAGGTGTTTGGAGCCGTCGATATGAGATTGGAATACAACGCCCTCTTCGCGTATCTTCCTGTTATTGGCGAGTGAAAAAACCTGGTATCCGCCGCTATCGGTAAGAAGCGGGCCGTTCCATCCGTTGAACTTATGCAGCCCGCCTGCCTGTTCCAGCACTTTAAGCCCGGGCCTAAGGTACAGATGATACGTATTACCCAGGATAATCTGTGCTTTTACATCATTTCTTAGATGTTGCTGGGTGAGTGCTTTTACGCTCCCGGCAGTGCCTACCGGCATAAAAATGGGTGTTTCGATGCATCCATGTGCTGTAGTGATGATCCCTGCCCTTGCCTTTGAATTGTTATCGGAATGTTGTAATTGAAACAGTAATTCGGACATAGCGGCGAAGATCATTATTTTTGCAATATGATGATCCGATTACTGGTTCTGTTACTTATTTTTTCTTCGTACACTACAGTGCCCGCAAAAGATGAATTGATACCGTGGGAAAGCACGCGCAGACTCACCTGGGCCGACTTTAAAGCAAGCCCTGATAACAACTCGGAAAACGCGGCGCTTACCAGCAGTGGTATCACTTTCGGATGGGGGTTCGGCGAAAAGGGGTTTTCTTATGAAATTACCTGCACCTTCAATAAGCAGAAGTCATGGGGCCGGATAAAGAATGCGTACATCCTTGCGCATGAACAGGGGCATTTCGATATAACGGAAATCTTTGCACGAAAGCTGAAGAAAGCAATAGCGGAACATAAGCCAGATACGAAGAATTCAGGAAAGGAACTCGGCGCGGTCTATTCGCGGGTAATGACCGAACTAAGCCAGATGCAGGCTGATTACGACCAGGAAACAGATCATTCCAGGGTAAAAGCGAAGCAGGAAGAGTGGCTGGTAAAAATAAGCAAGGAACTTGCCTCGCTGGAAGCCTACTCACGCTACTAAAAAAGCCCGTACAGTTGTCCATCTATCCTGGTGATGATATCTCCTAAATGTTCTTCATCATCGGGAAATTTATTCTGATCTACATTGATCACCAGTATCGGCCCTTCTTTATAGCTTTCCGTCCACTTGTTGTAATAATCGTTTAATTTCTTCAGATAGTCGAGGCGTATATTTTCCTCATACTCCCGCCCTCTTTTCTGGATCTGCGCTACCAGCGTAGGAACGGATGCTTTCAGGTAGATCAGCAAGTCCGGCGGCTGCACCATTCGTTTCAGTGTTTCGAAAAAGCTGAAGTAATTGTCATAATCTCTTTTGCTCATCAACCCCATCTCGTGAAGGTTGGGAGCGAATATATGCGCATCCTCGTAGATCGTGCGGTCCTGGATCACGGTATCATTACCGTTCTGAATATCGATCAGGTTATTAAGCCGGTTATTCAGGAAATAAATCTGCAGATTAAAGCTCCAACGTGGCATATCCTCATAAAAATCATTGAGGTAGGGA
Source organism: Chitinophagaceae bacterium (assembly GCA_014380425.1). GTDB lineage: Bacteria > Bacteroidota > Bacteroidia > Chitinophagales > Chitinophagaceae > JADCRZ01. The sequence goes on from JACMJX010000009.1 coordinate 7,547, forward strand.
TTGTTCTCTACATCTTCGAACTGTGGCAACCATTTATAGTGTTTGCTTAACAATTCAGTAAGAGTTGTTTTGCCCGCACCAATATTGCCTGCTACCGCTATATGCTTCGCTTTCTTGCTTTTTGCCATGTCCTTAAAAATAGGTATTTAGTTTAACCCGCCAAATAATTAATGATAGTTCAGGTTCATGGCCTCGCGAACTGCCGTGATAGTAGCTTCTGCACTTACTTTTGCCTTTTCCGCACCAATTTTCATTACACTTTTCAGGTAGTTCTCATCTCCGAGTATGGCATTTACTTTTTCACGAATAGGAGTAATAAACTGTACCATGTCTTCAGCCAGTTGTTTCTTCAGATCACCATAACGGATGATGCAATTTCCGGCACTGCTGTTATTGAAATCATCCTCGTATTTTTTAACTACATCAGGGGCACTCACTTCCCGCAGTAAAGTAAAAAGGTTTTCGATATAATCGGGTTTTTCCTCGTTGGGTGTCGATGGGCCACTATCCGTTTTAGCCTTCATTATTTTCTTTATCACCTGGTCGTCCTCGTCGGCGAGATACAGGGTATTCATCTGGTTCTCGCTTTTACTCATCTTGCCATTGCCATCCAGGCTAAGTATTTTTACCAGCTTACTGCCATAATTAAATGCATGCGGCTCGGGGAAAACGTTTCCGTAGCGGTGATTGAACCGCTGCACGTAGTTTCTCGCTATTTCAAGATGCTGCTCCTGGTCTTTGCCCACAGGAACTTTTACGGCGCGATGGATCAGGATATCGGCAGCCATCAGCACTGGGTAAGTAAGTAGTGCCGCATTCACGTTTTCGGGGTTCTGGCGTACCTTGTCCTTGAAAGTAGGTGTTTTCTCCAGTTCGCCTTTGTAAGCCATCGTATTTAAATACAGGTACAATTCAGCTATTTCCGGCAGATCGCTTTGCACGTAAAGTGCCACTTTTTCCGGATCCAGCCCACAGGCTATATTTTCCGCCATTACCCGGTGAACAGATGTACGGAGTTCGCTGGTATCGGGGTGGGTAGTAAGGGAGTGCCAGTTGGCTACAAAAAAATAGCAGTTGTATTCCTCTTGCATCCGTACGTAATTGCGGATGGCGCCAAAATAATTACCGAGGTGAAGAAACCCGGTGGATCTGATACCGCTTAAAACAGTTTCCTTTAGCATAAGGTGGCGAAGATAACTGATTTTATAAATCCATACCTTTGAGGCATGCAAGTAACGGACAAACTGGTAGAGGACCTCGCCAACCTGAGCAGGCTATCGTTCAACGAGCAGGAAAAAGAGGAGATCAAGAAAGACCTTCAGAAGATGATTTCTTTCGTGAACAAGCTGAATGAAGTAAATACGGATGGCGTGGAGCCGCTGCTGCACATGACGGACGCCGTAAATGTGTACAGGGAAGATATTGTACAGGGATCGATGCGGAAGGAAGAAGCTCTTCTGAACGCCCCGGCGGCTGACGGTAATTACTTCAAAGTACCTAAAGTGATTAAAAAATAATATGGAACCCGCACTCATTCACCTGGAAAAGATCTACAAAAGCTACTTTATGGGCAAGCAGCCTATTCCTGTTTTAAAGGGAATCAGTCTCGATATTTTCAGGAATGAATATGTAGCTTTAATGGGACCCTCTGGTTCTGGCAAAAGTACCCTGATGAATATTCTTGGCTGCCTCGATTCCCCCACCGGCGGCGCCTATATCCTCAATGATAAAGACGTGAGCAAGATGAAAGATGATGATCTTGCAGAAGTAAGAAACAAGGAGATAGGCTTTGTATTTCAGCAGTTCAACCTCCTGCCCCGCCTTACTGCGGTAGAAAATGTAGCACTGCCACTTGTGTATGCAGGCATTCCCAAAAAGCAACGAAGAGAGCTGGCTATGGAAGTACTTAGGAAAGTAGGCCTTGCAGAAAGAAGCCACCATAAACCCAATGAGATGAGTGGCGGGCAGGGGCAGCGGGTTGCGATAGCAAGGGCACTGGTAAACAATCCCTCCATTATTCTTGCCGATGAACCAACGGGTAATCTCGACACGAAAACTTCCGTGGAAATCATGGATATCTTCAGTTCCATCCAGGCACAAGGCAACACGGTAATACTGGTAACGCACGAAGAAGACATAGCGATGCATGCACACAGGGTAGTACGTTTAAGAGACGGCCTGATAGAAACTGATAAAAAAAACCTGCAGCATGCCTCTGAAAATCTACACTAAAGTAGGTGACTCGGGTAATACCAGTCTTATTGGTGGCACGAAAGTACCAAAGAGCCATCTGCGTATAGAAACCTATGGCACGGTGGATGAGCTCAATTCCTACATAGGAATGGTCGGTGATCTCATAACAGACGCTGCTGTAAAAATGGTTTTGAGGGAAATACAAGACAGGCTGTTTACCATAGGATCTTCACTGGCCTGCGATCCAGAGAAAGAGTCTCTAATGAAGATTCCTGACCTGAAAGAATCGGACGTTATCAACCTCGAGGCAGAAATAGATCGTATGAATGAAGTGCTGCCTGTAATGAAACACTTTATACTTCCCGGGGGGCATATTGCCGTATCCACCGCACATGTGGCCCGTTGTGTTTGCCGGCGTACGGAACGCCTCTGTGTGAATATGAAAGAACACGAGCTTTTCGTAGACCCGTTAATAATTAAATACCTGAACAGACTAAGTGATTACCTTTTTGTAATGGCACGCTATGCAGGTCAACTGCTGGGGGCCGAGGAAACAGCCTGGAAGCCGAGAATATGATCCGGCTCCACAAACCTGCCATCTTTCATGAATAGTTCGCGGTCGCTCATTTTTGCCAGGTCTTCATTATGGGTAACTATAAGAAAGGTTTGTTTGAACTCATCCCTCAACCGAAAAAAAAGATCATGCAGTTCTTTCGCATTTGCGGAATCGAGATTGCCCGAAGGCTCGTCGGCCATCACTATTTTAGGGTCGTTCACCAATGCCCTTGCTACCGCAACCCTTTGCTGCTCTCCGCCTGAAAGCGCTTGTGGTTTATTGTGAAGACGCCCTTCCAGCCCCAGAATTCTAAGAAGTTTTTCAGCTTTCTTTTCAGCATCTTTAGTAGATACCCCGGCTATCCAGGCGGGGATGCATACATTTTCCATGGCAGTGAATTCCGGAAGCAGGTGATGGAACTGGAAAACGAATCCCATATTCGCATTTCTGAAAGCGGCCAGTTTTTTACCCTGAAGATCGTCGATACGAATACCGTTCAACTCCACCCTGCCCTGGTCAGGATTGTCTAGTGTACCTATTATATGAAGCAATGTACTTTTACCGGAGCCAGAAGGCCCTACGATACTCACGATCTCTCCCTGGTGAATCTCGATATCCACGCCTTTTAAAACTTCGAGACTCCCATAAGTCTTATGTATATTAACCGCTTTCAGCATATTTAACTTGTTACCGCGTACGTGCAGATGAGGTGGATGCTATGCGGAAAGGGCAAGATAATACTTGTTTTTTGCAAAGCATGGAAAGAAACTATTAAATTTCTCATGATACTTGGTTGTTTCGTTTTAAAAACTACATTTGCGGAAAATTAGGGGACTATTTTCAAGCGAACGCTTGAAAGTGTGTAGAAAGACAGTCCTGATTTTGATCTTACAGAAAACCTTAAAGCAGATACAATGTTTTGGACACTTGAACTCGCTTCTTATCTCGAAGACGCCCCATGGCCGGCAACAAAAGACGAACTGATCGACTTTGCTATCCGCAGCGGCGCACCTATTGAAGTAGTAGAGAACCTCCAGGAGCTGGAGGATGAAGGGGAAATTTATGAAGGCATAGATGATATCTGGCCCGATTATCCATCGCAAGAAGATTTCTTCTTCAATGAAGATGAATATTGATTCCGATTAACTACAACACATATATAAAAAAGAGGCTGCTTCCTTACGGGCAGCCTCTTTTTTATATCGCACCTCGGTTCGTACAGCGTTCATTAGCCTGACAGCGTTCGGTTAGTATTGCCTTAAAATAAATGGAGTTTACTCAACACCCAGTTTCAACATAACCTCGTTACTTACTCCCGTAGAAGAATAACCGCCGTCATGAAAGAGATTCTGCATCGTTACCATGCGGGTAAGATCTGAAAATAAAGTGACGCAATAATTAGCGCAGTCTTCTGCCGTTGCATTTCCCAGAGGAGCTATGGCATGAGCGAAATCATAAAAATCACCAAAGCCTTTAATGCCGGTTCCCGCAGTTGTTTTTGTCGGCGATTGAGACACGGTATTGATCCGTACTTTCTTCTCTACCCCGTAATGGTAACCGAAGCTTCTCGCGATAGATTCCAGCATAGCTTTGATATCCGCCATATCTGTATAGAACGGATAGGTACGCTGTGCAGCCATATACGTAAGAGCAACAACACTACCCCACTCGTTAATGGCATCCAGCTTTTTGGCTACTGCCAACATTTTGTGGAACGATAATGCAGACACATCGATGCCCTTTATAAAAAAGTCGTAGTTAGATTCAGTATAAGGAATATTCTTGCGGATATTGACGCTCATGCCTATAGAATGCAGCACGAAGTCGATCTTTCCTCCAAGTACTTCCTGCGCCTGGGTAAATAATACGGTGAGCTCCTCCACGCTTGTAGCATCGGCAGGAATAATCTGGGAGCCGGTTTTCTCCGCCAGCTTCTTTATTTCTCCCATCCTCATAGCGATAGGTGCATTGGTTAATACAAAGGTGGCCCCTTCCTCGTGCGCCTTCTCCGCTACCTTCCAGGCAATCGAGTTCTCATCGAGTGCTCCCGTTATGATGCCGCGTTTTCCCTTTAATAAGTTGTAAGACATAAGTTCATTTTATAATTGGAAGTAAAAATAAGGAGAACAGCTTAATTCATTACCATTTCTCTTGCATTCTCCAGGGCTGCGGCAGTAGGCTTTTCGCCACTTAGCATTTTAGCTATGGCGGTTATCCGTTCATCCTGCGTTAGCAGGCGAATATTGGTTTTAACGGTATTGGCCGTTATCTCTTTATACACGTAGAAATGGGCTCCGCCTTTCCCGGCTATCTGAGGTTGATGGGTAATGCAGATGATCTGTCTTTTAGCGGAAAGGTCTTTAAGGATGATGCCTACCTGGCGGGCCGCTTCCCCGGAAATACCGGTATCTATCTCATCGAATATCATAGTGGGAAGATCGATGGATTCCGCAACCAGCGACTTGATGCATAACATCAACCGGCTCAGTTCGCCCCCACTGGCAACTTTTCGTACGGGAGCAAACTGGTTGCTTCTGTTTCCATCAAACAGAAACTCCATAGTATCCATACCTGAATCGTTGAAAACGGCAGCATCTGCACCACTCGTTTCTATCTGCACTTTAAGACGTGCATTGGGCATACCTACTTTAGCAAGCAGCTTATTTACCTTTTCTTCCAATGGTTTCACCTGCTTATGCCTGTTGGTGGAGATCTTGCGCGCCAGTTCCAGGGCGCGTGTTCTTAGTACAACTGCTTTTTTATCGAGGTCCAAAATGTTGTCGTCTATATTCATCACTGCGAAAAGCTTTTCCTGCAAATCCTGTTTTACGGCAAGCAGTTCAGTGGTATTCAAAACATGGTGTTTCTTGAGGAGGCGGTATCCAGTCGATATCTTATCATTCAGCAGTTCTATCCTTGCAGGGTCATATTGTACGTGATCGCTGATATGCTCCACTTCTCCGGCAATATCTTTAAGCTCGAGCTGCACCGACAATATCCGCTGAATGACGACGGGCAATGCAGGATGTGTATCTGCATAAGGCTGTAGCTGCTGTACCAACACTTTCAATTGCTGCACTACGGGTGTATCTGCCTCGTTCAATTCGTACGATACTCTTGCCAGTGCCGCTTTTATTCCCTCGGAGTTATTGAGAAGCTTCAGTTCCGCCTCCGCATCTTCGATCTCGTTTTCTTTGAGGCCCGCTTCTTCCAGCTCGGAAAACAGGAACTGGTTATAATCGAGCATTGCTGCAAACTGGTCTTTCTTCAACCGCAGTTCCTTCAACGCTCTCGCTGCCTGTTGTAATTGCTGCCATACACCCTTATACTCTTCCAGCAAACCGTTATGAGCTGCAAGGGCGTCTATCACTTCCCGCTGAAAACCGGTTTCACCGATGGCAAGGGTATCGAACTGCTGATGAAGATCCACCAGCAAAGAACTCAATTCCTGCAGTTGCGAAAGGTTCACAGGTGTATCATTTATGAAAGCTCTTGATTTTCCGTTGGCGGCTATTTCGCGACGTATCATAAGTTCCAACCCCGCATCGAGATCATGCGCCTGAAGAAAAAGCCCGATGTCCTGCTTTCCCGTCATTACAAAACTACCTTCCACCACGCACTTCTTGTTACGGTCTAGCAATACATTGCTATCGGCCCTTTCTCCCAGGATAAGACCCAGCGCTCCCATCAGGATCGATTTGCCTGCCCCGGTTTCGCCGGTGATGATATTTAATCCAACAGGGAATGCTATAACCAGTTCGTCTATTATGGCGTAGTTCTGAATATGAAGTTTCTGTAACATAGGTGAATATAGAGAGCAAATTAGGCAACTTTTCACATTGTTTTGCCTGCCATGGGGAAAAACAAAAAGGGCATAACGCGATTGACTGAAAACCAATCTGCTATGCCCATTATATTATCGGCTATAAGTATTATTTCACCTCCACTGCATCAGACAGTTCGGAGTCTACCAGTATTCTTCCGCAGTTTTCGCAGATGATGATCTTCTTACGTTGTTTGATCTCGCTTTGCTTTTGTGGAGGAATGGCGTTGAAGCAACCTCCGCAGGCATCTCTCATCACCGGCACTACGCCTAGCCCGTTGCGGTAGTTCTTACGAATGCGGTCGTAAGAAAGCAGTAATCTTGGGTCCACTTTGTCTCTCGCGTCTACCGACAGCTTGTTGTATTGCTTTTCTTCTTTCTCGGTAGTAGCTACTATCTTTTCCAGTTCGTCTTTTTTACCTTTAAGAACACCTTCTTTTGTAGATACGTTTTTCTTGGCTCTTTCCAGCAAAACAGCCTTGTCGGCTATTTCTTCATTGGCGTCGCGGATATGCTTTTCAGCCAGTTTGATCTCGAGCTGCTGCATTTCCATTTCCTTATTGATCGCTTCAAACTCGCGGCTGTTCTTTACATTCTCACTTTGCTTCTCATACTTCTTAATCAGGGCTTCAGAGTCCTTGATTGCCGTCTTTTTCTGTTCTATAAACTCCTTCACCCCATTGATCTCTTCCTCTACTCTTGTCTGGCGGGCATTCAATCCTGTAATCTCATCTTCCAGGTCGCTTACTTCCATGGGAAGCTCACCTTTCAGGATCTGGATTTCATCCAGTTTCGACTCTATTTTTTGTAAAGTAACCAGTGCGGTTAACTTCTCTTCTACAGAATAGTCTTTTACAGTAGCCATATTGTATTAGTAATTTGAAGTTTGCTTATTACAGAAAATAGTGCACCGGATTGGTGTTGATTCCTGTTTTAAGGACGGCAAAGGTAGGGAATTTTTCCTGCAAAACAGTAATGAGCAGGTCGATGGTGAATTGCTCGCTTTCGTAATGCCCTATATCAGCCACTACCAGAGAAGCGTTGGCATCAAAAAACTCGTGGTATTTAATATCTGAAGTAACGAACACATCGGCGCCGGAGGCTAAGGCTTTGGCAATCAGGAAACTGCCCGCTCCGCCGCAAAGGGCCACTTTCTTTATCTTTTTCGACAGCAAGGGAGTATGCCGGATCGCTTTCAGATTAAACTTCAACTGAAGAAGGCCCAGGAAGTCCTTTTCCTCCAATGGCTCAGGGAGTTCGCCGAGCAGGCCACTGCCGGTTTGCTGCCAGCTATTGAACAAGGCAACCAGGTCGTAGGCCACTTCCTCGTATGGATGTGCTTTCTTCAATGCCTCCACTATGTTGTTTCTGTTAAAGGCAGGGAAAACAACTTCCACTTTCATTTCCGGGGTCATCTCCTGCTTTCCCTGGCTGCCGATAAATGGCTTGGTGCCCGCCCCTGCAGTAAAGGTTCCCATACCTTCCGAATTGAAGCTGCAATCGTAGTAATTGCCGATATTGCCCGCACCTGCTGCAAACAGAGCCTGGCGCACCATTTCTGCCTGCTCGATCGGCACAAAGGTGTAGAGCTTCATAAGGTCGTTCTGGCGGGGCAGAAGAACCTGCCTGTTTACAAGTGCCAGCATATCGGCCATCTTCCCGTTTACCCCCTTTATCACATTATCGAGGTTGGTATGGATGGCATAAATGGCTATATCATTTTTGAGGGCCTTTATAATCGTGCGCTCCACATAATTAGTACCATTGAATCTTTTAAGCCCGTTAAAAACAACCGGATGATGGGCAACGATCATATTGCAGTTTCTGTCGACAGCTTCCTGTACTACGTCTTCCGTAGTGTCTAAACAAACCAGGATACCACTGCAGTTCCAGGTGAGCGATCCTGTGATCAATCCGGCATTATCGTAAGACTCCTGATAGGAAGGCGGTGCGATGGTTTCAAGGTGTGCGACAATATCTTTGATAGTCATTAGAGGGGGTTAATACACGTTATTGGCGTCGTCATTATTCAATTGTATAAGATCCGGAGCTTTGATGTACCGGCTATTATAACGGAACCTGAGATTGGCTTTTATTCTTATTTTAAAAGAGTTCATATCCTCGGTAGTTCTGGGAAAGTACATCATCCTCAGCTCGATGGTGCCGAAGATAAAGTTTTCATTCCTGGTTCTTATACCTCCTCCCAAACCACTGAATAGATCCGCCTTGAACAGGCTCGACTTCTCTTTGGCAAGAAAGGTAAGATCGCCGAATACGAAGGGCGATAACTGGAATCCAAAGATCTTACGATCGGAGATAAGATACGTTTCGGTATAAAGACTCAGGCGTTGGGAGCCTAATACAGAGTCTGACCTAAAGTATCGCAAGCCCAGCGGGTTATCGATTCTTAAAGGCTCAGACGTAACTCTTCTGGCCAGGTTGGTATAGCTGAACCGGAGATAATCCCGCAGCTTGAAGTTCTTGAATACATACAAACGGCTGTAGAGATTGGCACCCACCAGCACACTGGCATCTTCTAGCCGGCGGCGATTGAAGAAGGCACCACTCCTCAGGAAATACTGAAAAAACTCGCCTTTCTCGGTAAACACATACTTGTTGGCGTTGATACCGGCATAGGGCCTGCCCAGATCCAGCTGCTTATACCATCCTCCGGTAACAGCAATGTTGTAGCCATAGGGTACGTCTTCGGTAGTACCGAAACCATAGATATAATTGGTTTTGATAAACTCCTGCCTGAAAAAGGTAATTTCTCCCAATATGCCTTTTTTGTTGTTGTATATAGGGTCAAACTTGTCACCGATCTGCAGGGGCTTTCGTTCAAAATGATTGGTGAAATATCTGGCGGAGATGAATTTGCGTATCCGGTTCTGATTCTTGCTCGCCATCAGCATGTCTGCCCCAATGTTTACGCCAATCCAGCCATCATAGATATTATACTTGTAATTGTAAAACGCGGAGTCGGGTTTGGCAAACAGATTCTGGGAAAAGTTATAACTCATCGCGAAACCCCCGGCAAGATTGGAGTAGGGAGAAATGAGTGGCCTGTCGAGCGCCAGGTAAAAGGAACGCTCATCTTCCAAGCCTTCGCTTGGGCCTGTATTGATAAATGTTGCGCCAAATGTTCCGTTGATAAACGAGCCTCCGATACTATTTTTGGTATAGCTAACATCATAACCCATCGATGGAGTCCTGTTCTTATCATACAAAACAGCGACTTGCAGCTTTTGCCCCATACCGCCGAGGTTAGACTCTGCAATCCTGCCCCGGGCGCGGCTTACGCCATTTACCGTCAGGCTTCCATTGATACTGAATAAATCTTTTGTAACAACGATCAGATCCACGGAATCCTCACTTCCTTTAACGGTTCTTATAAGGATTCTGGCATCCTGGATGAAATCGATCGAACGTAAATACCGCTCGTTGTCGGCTACCTCGTAGGCGTTCAGAACTGTTTTTTCCTTGATGAACAGGTTATCCCATATCACCCATGCCTTGGTATTGGAGTGCAGCGCATTGAGTATCTTGGTTCCGAAATAGGCTATCCGCTTGGTAGTATCAGTAAAGGTTTTTTCGAAGCCCATTTCCTCGGTTTCTATCCTGCGTATTATCTTGCCTTCAAAATTCAGAAAAGCACTTTCACTTTTGGTATTAAGCACGGTAGCTTTTGAAGCACTATCGGCTTTCGATATGGTGAGCGAATTCCGGAACTGACGAAAGATATTATTAAGAAACCGCTTTTTAACTACAATACTGTCTTCCTTCTTCTGCGAATAGGCAGAAATAGTAAGCAGCAGTAGCCCTAGAACAACGATTACACATTTCAATACGCTTTCTTTTTGTGTTAACTCATGAATACAGTTATCGGGCACGCCAGATTACAGGGACGCCCCTATCCTACTTCTCCCCTTGGTTACTATGCAAATACTGGCCCGTCTATTGTATAATTTCCTCTACCCTGGTTAGTTTGCCATTTATATTAACTCCTTCTATAACGACCCGGAACTTCTTTGTGATATCGCTATTATAAAAATTAATTGTGGCCTTTTTTTTATCCTTATCGAGAAATACAAAAGGACTCCAGTGCAACGTCGTTCTCAAGTCGTTTAATTCCTGCTCTGGGTTGTATTCCGCATAGTTGGGCACGTAAAATTCTTTTACCGGGGAATAGCCGGAGAGCTTCATTATTTTGAGTCCTTTAAAGCTATTATCCTGCGGCTGGTCGCCTCCTTTTTTTGTGTAAATCACTATGGCCCCGTTACCCCCTCCAAATCCCCCTATAAACGGAGGGCGGAATACTTTGATATAGGCAATATCCGACATGGGAATATTGGCGACGCTCTGGGCATCTTGCTGCTGTATCTCATCCAGGTAAAGCCCTGGAGCCCCGCCCCTCCACGTTAAAGTGGGAGTACCCGACTGGCCATTCGATATCTGAAGACCGGCTACCTTGCCCTGAAGATACTGAAAAACAGAAAGAGAGCTCACTGCAAACGGATCATTGATGAGATCGAAGCTATACCCGTCTCCTCCGCGGAAGATGCCACTGGCATACTTCTCATCGAGCTTATCGATATTGGTTCTCACCCTTCCTCTTACCACTACCTCCTCCAGTACCCTTGCTTTTTTAGCCCTTTCCGCCTCCAGTTGGGAGTATTGCTGCACAATCCTTTTGTTGCGTGCTACCGCACTGTCAATCAGGTAACTGGCATCCATATTGGTGGAAGATGGCAAAGCGGCAATGAGCGATTTCTGGCGAAAGCCATTATCCACCACAAGAGAAATACGATCGGCCAGCGTCTTGTTATTATTGAACTGGTAGTAAAAATCGGCGGTGTCGTAGAATAGTAGGCCGGTAATATTAAATTTTCCATTCCTGTCTACCGGAGCTGATAAAATCTGCCGGCTGGAATCCTTGAATTGCATGATGATATTCAGGGACGTTCCAGTGGGTAGCCTGGATGGATCTATCCCATTGATCGCGCCTTGCACGGTGAGGTAATCTTCCGGAGCAAATTTGATGGGATACTCCTTTCCCTTGGCCAGTTCTTCCCAGTTGAACCTTCTCCATCCGTTCGTTAACATTACAAGATCCAGTTGCCTGGAAATGCTGTCTGCAAACGAGGAAAAATAATAACCTGCGTTGTAAACATATCCTTTGATATCGCCCGAAAGCAGAAGGCGACTGTAAATATTATCATCATTGTCGTTGGGGATATTTATATCTGCATCTGTGATCGACACGGAGAGATTAGACATGACGGTGTCCGGAATTTCTACTTCAAAAACATTCTTCGCCCTTTTCGTGAATTTCTTCGAGGAGGGGCTCAGGTAGGCGTCAAACACATAATCGTTATTGTTCACGAAGGTGATTCTTTCTTGCAGCGGCCGTTCCCGGTCATCAAACAGGGTAACCTGCAGAATGCCTGTAGGGAATTGATCTGTAGGGATGCTTCCATTAACGACGGAAGAAGCAGCCGCAAAATTTATCTTGGCTTTATACACCAATTGCTGGTTCATGTGGCCGATGATCACAAGTCTTTTCAGTGCGGCACTATCGGCACTGCTCTTTCGTAACGAAAACAAGACAGCTCCGTTATCCGGAGTAAGGTGCATCACTACCCCCGTTTCACGGGCAGCAGGGATGGGAATGCTTTGTTCGGCGCCCGATGCATCTTTCCATATGGCTTTATACGACTCTCCCTTTAAGGGTGTGATCGATAAAGTGCCCATTCCGTTATGGGTAGATGCAAAGTCGGCCACTTTCTTTGCTCCGTTTCCTACTATCTGTCCCTTTACGGTTACGGGTCTACCGTAAGCATCGTTTGCTTTAAAAGCCAGGGTACAGGGCACATTGTTTACCAGGTCGCCGCCTTCGGGGAAGAAGCGGAGCGAGTTCACTGCGGCAGGAGGGGCTTTTTTGCTGGCCTGCGCACTTACTATCCTGATATTCTTCTCATATAGAAAAGCCTCGTCGAAATTGAGCATCCAGGTAGTATAAGCCCGGAAATGCACGGCCGCTCCTTTGAAGGAAGCGGGAATATCGAAACTGGATGCAGCGGATCCTGCCGCAATGGGCGCCACTCTCCGCTGAATCACCGTGCCATCATCGTCTATCAATTCAGCATAAAAATTCCTGCTGATCTCCGAGGGGAATACGCCATTCATGATATAGGCCTTGAACCAGATCGTTTCCCCTGGGTTATAATAGCTCTTGTCGAAATGTACGTGCATTTTCTCCTGGGGAAACTTCGTACTATAAATATTCATCATGGAATCGATCATCTGAGCATTTGCTACCGATGCCGACAATAGCGCAAGACCGATCACTGCAATCCGGATACGATTTTTTATATGAACCATTACTGTAGTAGAATTTTGCATAAAGATCATGAAAAAATGAAATCGGATTAATATTTGCCTTAAATGACGGGTCGACAGCATAATAAAGTTATTTTTGAGCCGTTAATCGCCGTACCCTGCCGAAAGCAAAATAGTCTGAATAACCTAAATACTAGTTTCTTGATTCGTTTTTTTTACCTGGCGGGATGCCTCCTACTTTCGTTTGGCCTTAAAGCTCAGGCCCCTACCGCTAATTTCTCAGCCTCTACCGTATCGGGATGTGCCACATTAGTAGTGGTATTCAAAGACGAATCTCTCGGCAATCCAGTATATTGGAACTGGGATCTGGGTAACGGGCAGCTTTCTAACGAACGGAATCCTGTCGGCGCTTATACCACTCCGGGAACATATACTGTTTCACTCGTGGTTAGAAATGCCGATGGTACAAACGGTACCACAAAAACAAATTACATCACCGTATCCCCTTCGCCCAATGCCGCTTTTACTTCCAATTTCACGACGGCCTGCTCTCCGGCTACCATTCAGTTTACCGATCAGTCTACGCCTGCAGGTGCTATCACTTCGTATAACTGGACGTTCCAGGACGGTACCACCTCCAATCTTCAGAATCCTTCCAAGCTATATACCGAGAATGGGTACTCCAATGTAACGCTTACTGTTACAACCGCCAATGGATGCTCTTCCTCTACCGTAAGAAACCGGTATATCCGGATCATCAGCGGGATAACCCCCGACTTCAACTTCTCCAGAGCAGGAGCCTGCGGGTTCCCCGTGAATATAAATTTTAGCAATCAAACTGCAGGGCCGGGCGTACTGGACTATGCCTGGACTTTTGGCAACGGCCAGAGCTCCACGCTGAAAGACCCTTCCACCTTATATGCTTCCAGTGGCACATATGATGTAAGACTTAGGGTGAACAGCAATTTTGGATGCAGCGGCGAGATTACCAAGCCCATCACCTTAGGAAATACGAACACCAGCATATCTGCACCAGCAAGCTCCTGCCCTGGCAGGCCGGTGGCTTTCGTAAATAGCTCCACCCCTGCTCCCGTGTCCTCCTCCTGGGATTTTGGCGACGGAACCCGGTCTACCCAAACAAATCCTTCCAAGATATTTACCACCCCCGGCACTTATACCGTGACGCTTACCAGCAAATACCCGGAATGCGAAGGAGTGGCAACGCAGAATATCGTTATAACCAATCAGCCGGGTGTTGATTTCACCTCGGCCAACCCAACCGGCTGCACGTTGCCCTATACGGTCAACTTTCAGAACACATCTCCTGATGCCGTTTCTTACCTTTGGAATTTTGGCGATGGCACCACATCAGCAGCCCAGAACCCTTCTCATGTTTATAACCGCACAGGGGCTTTCAATGTAACGCTTTCGATAATCACTAGCGGAGGATGCCCGGCAACAGTCGTTAAAAACGCTTTTGTAAATGTAAATACCAGCTTATCCATCGGCATCCAGGGTGTGCCGAAAGAAGGTTGCGCTCCGTTGATCTTTTCACCCGTTGCAGTGGTCAATTCTCCGGAGCCCGTAGCCTCTTATGCCTGGGATTTCGGTGATGGCGGCACGGCCAGTACAGCGAATCCTACCCATGTTTATACAGCAGGGGGCACTTATAACGTAACCCTTACCGTTCAAACCGTTGGAGGGTGCCAGGGAACGGTAACGTCTGCAGGGGCAGTAAAAGCGGGGTCGCTACCGGTAGTGGACTTTAGCTTCAACCCGGCCACCGGGGGATGCGCGGGTGTTCCTATTGCTTTTACCGACCTGTCTTCTGTGCCTGTCGACAAATGGAACTGGGATTTTGGCGATGGCGAGCAATCCAGCGAACAAAACCCTTCGCACTTATTTGCCGATACGGGTTTACTGCAGGTTAAGCTTACTGCCTCCAATAATGGTTGCAGCAATTCCATCATTCAACCCATACCGCGTATAACGGGGCCGGTTGCCAAGTTTGAGCCTACGGTGGACTGTAATGTAACAGGCAGCCGCCTGGTAGTAACTTTTGTAAACAGATCTATCGTCGATCCCGCGGAAGCAGCAGCTACAACCTATTTATGGGATTTCGGGTTTGGTGGCACTACAAGCACCGATCCCAATCCGCTGCCTGTTACATACCCGGCAGTGGGCGAGTACACCGTTACCCTTACCGTTACAGGCCCCACCTGCCAATACCAGTTTGTAAGAACCATCGATCTCAGGGTGCAGCAAGCTGACTTCACAATAGACGATGCCACCATCTGCCCCTGGCAACCTTTCAAAATACAGACGCTCAATATAGACCCTGACGAAATAAAATCCTACACCTGGCAGATCGGTACCGGAACTCCCTTCTTAGGGAAGTCTTTGATAGACACCAGCTTTTCAGTGAAAGGCAGTTTCCCGGTTACGCTAACCATCGTAGATACATTTGGATGTTCGAGCTCAAGAACCATCACAGACTTTATAAATATTGTAGGGGCTGAAGCTGACTTTTCAGTTGTAAATAATGGAGGTTGCGCAGGCGCTGACATACAGTTTACGGATCTCAGTACGGCACCAATCACTAATAGTTGGAAGATCGATTACGGCAACGGCCAGGTAGTGTCTTCTCCTCCACCGTTTGTGCAACGCTATACTGACAGCGGGTTTTATTCTGTGATACTTTATATCGAAGACACTTATGGCTGCAAGGATACTACCATAAAAGTAAACGCCGTTTCTATAACCAAGAACTTCGCTAATTTCGGAGCCGAAGACACCCTCTTCTGCCCTGGCGGATCCTTGCAATTCAGCGATTCGTCCATCGGCAGAAATCTTACTTACAGGTGGGATTTCGGTGATGGCACTACGGATAACACCGCGAACCCCGTACATGTATATCCACCGGGCGATGCCACGTATTCCGTAAAACTGTATATCACTGATGCCGTCGGTTGCGCAGATTCGCTCACACGCACCCGGTACATAAGGGTCGTAGAACCGAAGCCCATATTCGACGCGCAGGATACGGTGGCTTTATGCCCGCCGCTTCAAACGTATTTCAATTCTACATCCAAAGACTATGAATCTTTATACTGGACTTTCGGTGATGGCAACACGTCCACTTTAGATACCGTGTCTAACTTTTACAACAATTATGGAACTTATACCGCTACACTTCATACCGTGGGATATGGTGGCTGCGAAAGAACAGCCAGCAAAACTATAAAAGTGCTGAATCCCGGTGTAGATGCCCGGTTGTTCTATCTTAACAATTCGGCTAACTGCGATTCCGCGGATGTTGGGTTTGAGCTCACCATTCCAGACAATATCTATTTCTACCTCAATTTCGGCGATGGAACCGTAGATTCTTCGGGAGCAAAAATACTCTCGCACCGGTACCGCTCCCCCAATCAATACTTTCCCTTTCTGGTGTTGGTAGATGCGCTGGGCTGTGCCGCCTCTATCGGAGGAGGGCCGGGTTTTGTAAAAGTAAACGGCTTGCTGCCGCTGTTCAATATGGACAAGAAAGCCTTCTGCGATACCGGTACCATATTCTTTACTGACTTTACTACGGGTAAGAGTAATGATCCCCTGGTAAGTAAGAACTGGGACTTTGGAGACGGAACTACGTCTGCCGAAGATAACCCTTCTCACTTCTATGCGCAGCCCGGAACCTATATCGTGCGGCATAACACCCTAAGCCAGGCTGGTTGCAACAATAGCTTCCCCGATACGGTACGTGTGTATAGAACGCCGGAAGCTACTATTACAGGGTTAGACAGCCTTTGCCTCACCAATTCCTTAACGCTGAAGGCAGGCACCGTGGTGGCAGATACCGCAATCGCCTGGAGGTGGACAGCCGGCAGCAACGTATCTACAAACGTCGATCTTGTTCTGCAACCTGCTACAGCCGGCCAGATCAATGTAACACTGGTAGCTACCAATAAACTGGGATGTTTCGGCGATACATCGAAGCTTATTACCGTAAATCCACTTCCGGTTATAAATATGCCACCTTCCATAACAACGCCGGTTGGCAATACCGTTGATCTGCCCGTTACTTATAATGATCCTGAATTGACCTACGAGTGGACGCCAACGCGTTACCTCGATTGCACAGACTGTGCGGTGCCGAAGGCTGTGGAGCCGAAGTTTTCCACAGAGTATACGGTAAAAGTTATCGATAACAATACCTGCACCAGCAGTAAGATGATTCAGTTGATTACCGTATGCAACAATATCAACTACTTTGTGCCCAATACGTTTTCGCCGAATGGCGATGGTAGCAACGACTGGTTTTATCCCAGGGGTACTTTCGTGAACAATATCCAGTCGCTTCGCATATTCAACCGCTGGGGTCAACAGGTGTTTGAAAGGCGCAACTTCGCCGCGAACGATATGAACGCCGGCTGGAACGGGCTTTATAACGGCAAGCCTGCAACGGCGGATGTGTATGTTTATATCCTGGAGCTTGTTTGTGATAATGCGCAAATAGTGCCTATTAAAGGAAACCTTACATTAATAAGATAAGTGAAAAACAGTACTGTGAACTTGAAAAACATTACATTCATACTGATAGTTGCCGCAATCAACGCGTGTTTTATGACTGCCGCTTCCGCACAGGATCTTCACTTTTCACAGTTCTTCGAAGCGCCACTGCTTAGAAATCCTTCACTCGCCGGTATTTTCAATGGTGATATAAGAGTGCAGGCTGTATACCGCGACCAGTGGAACAGCTTTACGAATGCATACCGTACCGGCTCGCTCAACGCTGAATATAAAATGCCGGTAGGTAAGGGGAACGACTTCATAACTACCGGTCTGCAGCTTTTATTCGACAAAGCAGGTACGGCAGGCCTTACTTCCACCCATGTGTTGCCTGCTCTCAACTATCATAAATCATTAAGCGATCAGAAGCTTATGTATCTATCGGTTGGTTTCATGGGCGGGCTGGTGCAGAAAAGTATCGACCGGTCTAAAGTAACTACCAACAACCAATACGACGGTTCCGCTTTCAATCCATCTATTGCAGCGGGAGAGTCGTTTACAGGAACCAATTTCAGTTACTTCGACGGCAGTTTCGGAGCCAGTTTCAACACCAGCTTCGGAGCAGGAGAGGCTAATAGCCTTTTTGCAGGGGTAGCTTACCATCATTTCAACAGGCCCAGTAATTCTTTCTACAGAACCGCATCTTCCGCCTTAAATCCCAAGATCGTTTTTTCTACAGGGATCAAGTTTAATGTGAACGACAATAATTATTTCACCCTTCAGGCAGATCATTCCGTTCAGGGAAATTTTAACGAAACGATTGGAGGGGCTATGTACTCCTACAAGATCGGTGCTCCAGACGAGCCGGCTTATACGCTTCACGGAGGCGCATTTCTGCGCTGGGGCGATGCATTTATTCCTGTCGTAAAAATCGACTACAACCCGTTTTCCGTAGCGCTTAGTTACGATGTTAACGTCTCTTCATTAAAAACTGCCAGTCAAAGCCGTGGTGGGTTCGAACTTTCTGTATCCTGGATGGGGTTTCTGGACCGCGACAATTCTGCCAGGGATAAAGTTCTTTGCCCTCGTTTTTAAAGATCCCCCGGCTGTATGCAACTGGAGTTTTCTCTTCCATACCGGCTAATATCGAACGAACTATCTCATCACAAATACCTCTTTCAGAATACCTGATTATGATGCTTATGATTTAATTTTGCACCAAAAATCATGGCAGTAGAAATAGTAAAAGATGAGCAGTTTAAAGAAATGCTGCAGAAGAATGATAAGGTGGTGGTGAAATACTTTGCCGACTGGTGTGGCAGTTGCAAATTATTCTCTCCTAAATTCAAAAGACTCTCCGACGATCAGCGTTTTCTCGATGTAAAATTCCTGGACGTGAATGCAGAACAGAATCTGGAAGCACGCAAGATGGCGAGCGTCAATAATCTTCCCTATTTCGCCGTATTTAAAAACGGCCAGCTCATAGACGGATCTGCCACCAGTAAAGAAGAAGTAGTTCTTGAACTATTGGAAAAACTTAATTAACCTGTATGAAAGTACCTGCAATAAAGAAACTCTGCGAAACCTACAGCATAGAACAACTAAGAGAGGCTGAAGATAAACTGCTGGACGATCAGGCGCATGGGCTAGAGGTGGAAGGTGACGACGAGGGGGAGCAACTGACCCATATAATGGCAGCCATCTGGTGCCTGCACGATATGAAGGAGAACAGCACGGCGCTGCCGCAGGCTGTAAGAAACTATACCGTTAAAGTAAGAAATTCCATTAGCTGAGCCCGGCATTAATCGTTCTCATTTTCCTGAAATTGCCTGAAGTCATCATTCCCTGGCCTGCTACCCGCAGCGTGGCGAGAATGGTTCCCGCCATGCTCCAATGTTGAATATTCCAGCGCTGACCGGGATAGCGGCTAAGAAAGAAGCCATCTTCTCAAAATTTACTTTGAGAGAGGGCTTCTGTCGTTTTGGTGCCTTACCATCTGTCTTTTCAGGTCTTTATTGAATATTGCTCTATTCCCATATCCGTTCGAAGCTAATTCGTCGATCCTTGGTTGATCCTAGGTACATACTAGGTTCATCCTACGTAGATACTACGTACATGTAGCTAGGATCTTCCTAGAATGTACCTAGTATCTACCTAGGATCTACATAGGATGATCGAAAAAGAGCCATAATTGAAACGAACGGATACGACAAAAAGCCTGCATTGGCTGTTTTCCGGATCGGAAGGTGAGGGCATAAAAAAGAG
>JACMJX010000110.1 GCA_014380425.1 Chitinophagaceae bacterium
ATATTCATGATGCTATAAGCTTTTGAAGGCAACCATAGGCTCTTCCGCTCTCAAGACTGTCCACCGCTGCATGATAAGCCTCGTTATGATCTTTGTATTTTCCAGTGCAATTTAAAGCCATTGCAGCATTTGCCAATACTACTGCGTTTTGCGCGAAACTACCCTCGCCTTTCAGGATTTTTAGGAAGATACGAGCTGCTTCTTCCACACTATTGCCTCCGTAGATGTCTTCAGGGCGCACCATTCTTTTTCCGATCTGCTCGGGTGTCATCACCCGTTCACCTGTATTGGTGATTACCTTGGTATCGCCTGTCAGGGATATTTCATCGTAACCATCAAGACTGTGAATAATCATGAAATTGCCGTCAGACTGCTGCAACAGGTAATTATAGATCCTTGCCATTTCCAGGTTGTACACGCCTATCAATTGATAACGCGGAGCTGCCGGGTTTACCATTGGCCCCAGCATATTAAAGAAGGTTCTGATACCCAAGTTCTTCCGGATAGGCCCTACAGCTTTTAAGGCGGGGTGAAACAAGGGTGCATGCATGAAACAGATATTGGCAGTATCTATTTCCTTTTTAAGTTGAGCGGTGTCGTTGCTGAACTTATATCCCAACTGCTCCATTACATTTGAAGCACCACTTACGGAAGATGCACCATAATTGCCGTGTTTGGCAACTTTATTACCGGTTCCTGCCACGATGAAACAACTGAGCGTAGAAATATTGAACGTGTTTTTTCCATCTCCTCCAGTACCCACTATATCGATCACGTCACGCCCGTTAAGATCCACTTTTACACATAGCTCGAGCAAGGCATCCCGAAACCCCTGCAGTTCTTCTATGGTAATGCTGCGCATCAGGTACACGGTCATAAAAGCCGTTACTTCGTGCTCATTATACAAGCTTTTTCCAATGCCAAGCAGTACTTCTTTCGCGGCATCCCTGGAAAGGCTTTTGTGTTCAAACAAAAACTGTAATGTTTTTTTCATTTCCTTACTTTTTTAACCAGTTACGGATGATCACTTCGCCATCTGGGGTAAGTACACTTTCGGGGTGAAACTGTACGCCCTGCACATCGTAGTTTTTGCTTTGAAGTGCCATGATATATCCCTGGGCGTCTTCGGCTGTTATTTCAAGTACTTCCGGAAAATTTTCCCTGGCAATCACCCAGCTATGATAACGGCCTACTTCAAGTACCGAGGGCAGACCGGCAAAAAGATCGCTTGCTACTATACCTCTTGTTTCTTTTATGGTAATGGGCGTTGCCACGCCATGATACACAGTGCTTAGATTTATTAAATTAGCGCCGAAAGCCTGTCCTATTGCCTGGTGGCCCAGGCAAACTCCCAGTATCGACTTCGAAGCCGCATACTCCTGAATCAGCGGCAGCAGTAAGCCGGCCTCCTCAGGAATGCCAGGACCTGGCGAAAGAATGATCTTATCATACTCTTTTACCTTCTCAAGTGGAATCTGGTCGTTCCTGTGCACTTCCACTTTTCCGTGAATAATCTTCTCTACAAGATGCACCAGGTTATAAGTGAACGAATCGTAATTATCAAAAACAAGGATCCTCATAATTAAATAGTTTGTGCCAGCTCAATAGCTTTCTTGAGAGCGTTCAGTTTATTATTCACTTCCTGCAATTCGCTTTCAGGTTTAGAGGCGGCTACTACACCCGCCCCTGCCTGGTAGGTGAGGGTATTGTTCCTGCTCAGGAAACTCCTTATCATGATCGCGTGATTGCAACTTCCATTGAAGCCCATAAACCCAATGGCTCCGCCATAGTATGTTCTGGAACTTGGTTCATATTCATCTATCAGTTGCATAGCCCGGAATTTGGGGGCGCCGCTTAGCGTACCGGCAGGAAAGACAGAAGCCATCATCCGAAAGGGATTACTACCGGGGCTAACTTTACCGGTTACTTCACTCACCAGATGTATCACATGGCTATAGTAATTTACCTTACGGTAGCTATCTACCGTTACTTCTTCACAGATCCGGCTGAGGTCGTTGCGTGCAAGGTCTACCAGCATCACGTGTTCGGCATTCTCTTTTGGATCTGCAAGCAGTTCTTCTGCCAATTGCTGATCCGTAGCGTCATTTCCTGTTCTGCGTACTGTTCCGGCAATGGGATGTACAATAGCTTTACCGGCCGAAACAATCAACTGGCTCTCGGGGCTCGAACCAATCAATTTGTAGTCACCATAGTCAAAATAGAACAGATAAGGAGAGGGGTTGATGCTGCGCAGGGCACGGTACACATTAAACTCATCGCCTGTAAAAGACTGCTGAAACCTTCGGCTAAGCACTATCTGAAACACATCTCCCCGCATACAGCTCTGAACTCCCTTTCTTACCATTTCTCTGTATTGCTCGTCTGGCATGGTAGAAGTTTCGTTACCTGAGGGTCGGAAGGGAAAAACAGGAACATCTTTACTCTTGATCAGGCCCTCAACTACAGCCAGATCCGATTCAAGGCCCTTGATGATATTCTCGCAAATAAACAACTCATCCTTGAAATGATTGATTGCTATTACATACTGGTACAAACGGTAACGCATCAACGGTATACTGTTACCGCTAGAATCTTCTGCAATATCTTTCTTGTCTGAAAATTTAACAGAATCAAAGAACTGCACGGCGTCAAAATTCGTGTAACCATATAGACCCTGTGCATATTTTGACTCTTTACTGCCTTCCTCCGCTTCAAATCGCTGCATAAAATCCCATAGCAGATCTGGCGTTTCGCTGGTTTTGCCTATAACAATCTTTTCCGGCCGTTCGTTCGGTAGTTTAAACTCGATGCTGCTTGTTGAAGTCACTTCTATCCCTGCAATGGCATTGATGCAGATAAAAGAAAAACTATTATCCGATACATGATGATCCGTGCTTTCCAGCAGGATGGTATCACGGAACCTGTCTCTTAATCGCAGATAAATGCCAACAGGAGTAAACAAATCAGCGAGCATTTTCTTGCAATTTGTACGCAACGGTATTTTCTTCATAAAAACAAATAACAGGTCAGTTCAGTAAATAAAAAAGCCCCGGACAACCGGGGCTTGATATAGTAATACAGATAATAATAGCATTACCAGCCCCGCTTAAGGTTAGTATGCCACCACCACTGAATATTTTGTATTGATTGTATCATTGCATTGCAAAGATGTGGAGGAAACATGGAATAATCAAATTTATTTGTGTTTATTAGATATAGGAGCTCTTCTCATATTAAAAACATATCATAAGATTACTTCCCGTTCCTTAATCTTATAATAAAGTTTATTCTGAGTATGCTGTTTTCATTTTTTATAATTCACCATTAGGAATGGCACAATAAAAGTAGTCACTTCTGCATATCACTTCCAGATATTATTGGTTGGCATCTTTTGCTATATATACTATATTCTAAATTTGAAGCAACCCTTTTGTATTAAAGCAACCCTTTTGTAGATGGAAGGTGATTGCTAATAGGGTCGCGCCTAACCGCCATCCTAACGGCTTTTGCAAAGGCTTTGAATATAGCTTCTATCTTATGGTGTTCGTTCTCCCCTTTACATTCGATGTTGAGGTTGCATTTAGCACCATCGCTGAACGACTTAAAGAAATGATGAAACATCTCAGTGGGCATTTCACCGATGCGTTCCCTTTTAAATGATGCGTCCCATACAAGCCAGTTGCGCCCTCCAAAATCTATGAGCACTTTCGCTTCAGATTCATCCATTGGCAGTGCAAAACCGTAACGCTCCATTCCACGCTTATCGGCCAATCCTTTCGCGAAAGCCTCTCCGAGTGCTATACCAGTATCCTCGATAGTGTGGTGCTCATCGATATGAAGATCTCCTTTTGTGGAGATGGTAAGATCAATCATACCGTGCCTTGCTATCTGATAGAGCATGTGGTCGAAGAATCCAAGACCTGTGGAAATGAATGCTTTACCGCTGCCGTCCATATTAACTTCTATATGTATTTTCGTTTCATTGGTAGTGCGCTCATGTATTACGTTCCGCATGCCTAGTTTAAGGAACTCATATATTTTAGCCCACTCAGTAGTTTCCAGAGCCACTGCATCTGCCCGAAGAGCCTCAATGGAATCTTTAATTTCACCATCGCCTAATGCCGGATCCTGGTTGATCCATATAGCTTTGCAACCCAGGTTTTTAGCCAGCTGCACATCGGTGATCCGGTCGCCTATTACATACGAATTCTTCAGATCGTATTTCACTTCATCAAAGTAGTCGAGCAACAGCCCTGTATTAGGCTTTCTTGTAGCAGCATTCGCAGCGGCAAATGTTTTATCTATCAATACTGTGCTGAAAAAGATGCCTTCATTAGTCAAGCTTTTCATTACGAGATTGTGCAAAGGGTAGAACATTTCTTCTGGGAAAGACGGCGTTCCCAGCCCATCCTGGTTGGTAACCATCACCAGCTCATAATCCAATTCGCGTGCTATCTTTCCCATATACTCAAACATGTGGGGGTAAAAGGTAAGCTTGTCAAATGAATCCAGCTGG
>JACMJX010000111.1 GCA_014380425.1 Chitinophagaceae bacterium
AAACCCACTTACTCAAACCTTGATCTGCTTCGCGATTCGGGTATTCCTCAGGCGGCTCTTGAAAAACTGGCGGATGCAGATGCATTCCGGTCTCTTGGCATAGACCGCCGCCAGGCTTTATGGGAAGTTTCAACAAAAGACCCCTGTATAGCGCTTTTCGAAGGCCAGGCATCGGAGCATCCAACAGAAAAAGTAGTACTTCCAGGAATGGCTGATTCGGAACAGGTAGTACATGATTATGCCACTACATCGCTTTCCCTGAAAGCCCACCCGGTAAGTTTCGTAAGAGAAAAACTACAACAACTGCATGTACTTGCCAATAAAGAATTGAATAACGTTGCCGATGGAGAGATCGTAAAAGTAGCGGGCCTCGTGCTTGTAAGACAAAGGCCGGAAACGGCGGGTGGAGTCTGCTTTATTACCATCGAAGATGAAACGGGATTTGCCAATCTTGTTATCTTTCAACACCTCTTCGATAAATACAGGAAAGAGATCCTTCAATCAAGGTTATTAATGGTAGAAGGCAAACTGCAAAGAGAGGGTGCGGTAATACATGTTATCGTAAAATGTTGCCATAACTTTACTAAGCTGTTACGGCATCTTACACAACCGCACCAGCAAAATCTTCCGTTACTTTCCTTACCAGAAGTTGATGAAAAAATAGCTATTGATAATACGGCAGGTACTACTAAAATAACCCTAGGCTCCAACAACCAGGAAAAGGTATTTCCACAAGCAAGAAACTTTAAATAGGAACCAGAGATTATTCTTTATCCCTTATTATCTGCCTATACCCGCTTTATCGGAGCAATCGCCCTAGTTCAAACGCTCGATCTCCCCAAGAATCCCTTCAAGTTCCTCTATTTCACGAAGGGCAAGTGGCTGAAGTGGACTTCTCAAATACCCTCCGTTTTCACCTAAAATATTAAGGCCTGCTTTAATTGCTCTCGGCAAACCCCTGGCCACTATAAACTTCAGCAGATCTACCTGCTTTAAAAATATGTTCTGTGCCGCGTGCAGATCATTCTTCTGAATGGCTTCATACAAGGCCAGGTTCAGCCCGGGTATCAGGTTAGGGGCTGCGGTACACCAGCCCCGTGCACCAGCTGCAAAGGCGGCCAGTGCCAGAGGATTGGACCCATTATAAAAAGCGGCTTCTTCACCCAACTCCCTTCTTAGATAATGCATTCGCTGCACATCGCCGGTACTTTCTTTAATCATGGTGATGTTGGGAATCTCCAATAATCGTTTTAACAATGCAGGTGACATATCCAACCCACCGGTTGCTGGATTATTGTAGGCCATTATAGGAATTGATACCTTGGAAGCTACGGTGTCGTAATGCTTTACAATTTCATCGTCGGTGAGTTTCCAGTAGCTCATGGGAATGATCATCAAAGCGCTTGCACCTGCTTTTTCTGCAAACCGTGCATGATAAACAGTTCTTTCGGTCGTAAGGTTCGAAACACCGACTAAGGTGGGTACACGGTTGGCAACTTGTTCTATAGTGGCTTCGGTGATTGCTTCTTTTTCCGTATCTGTGAGATAAGGCAATACCCCGGCACTTCCTAAAGTAGCTATACCATGTGCGCCGGATGCCACCAAACGCTCTACCAATTTCTTAAATAAAGGGATATCCACCTGTTCTTCGTTATCGAAGGGTGTAATAGGATATGCGATGATGCCTTTGAATGGAACATTTTTCATTCTTATAATTTTTTAAGCGATTAAAAAGTCTACTTCCGAATAACTTTAATTCAACTTTAAAGATCCCTTCCCTCCTCCTCGCGAAGAGCCACGCCAAGATTCTGCAGCTGAGGAGCATTTTCGCAAGCGATGTACTTTGCCGGTTCCGTATTGCTTGTGTTTTGATGCCGATGCCATGCCCAGGATGGGATATATACAGCATCGCCTTTCTGCCACTCCACCCGCTCACCTTCAATCTCGGTATAACCCTTTCCCTCCAGTACATACAATACCGTTTCGTACGTGTGACGGTGCCTGTTCGTCAACTGGCCGGGCAGCAAACCACCGATCGTTATGCTTACATTTTTGCTGGGAAGATCTACGAAGAATACAGGATGTTTACGTTCTGTCGAAAACTGGTTATGCTCGCCGGCATTCTCCACATTTTTATGAATAAGATAGGGCGGTTTTATATACTGAGGCCGCGCGAATGTTTCATGAAAATCCTTCGAGCTGAATTGCTTTTGCTCGTTGTGGGTTAATGTATTGAACGCTGTTTCTGCTGGGTTGATATTTCTATTGGACATAATTGAAACTTTTATGTTTTTGCAGGATTGCGATACAAAAATATGGTAGCTTTGGCTGGCGTAAGTAGTACAGAAACAACATAATCAGGTAGTCCAGATATGCTCAGACCTTGGGATCTCCAAATTACTATCGATGCTAATTGTGATAGAGCCATCTACATCCAGATCGCGGATGCATTTATCAACGCAGTGAAAACAGGTAAACTGAATAGCGGTGATGCGCTGCCGGGCAGCAGGCAGTTAGCTGCCAGGTTAAAGGTGAACCGAAACACCATCATTGAAGCGCTGGATGTGTTACTGGCGGAAGGGTGGCTGGTGTCAAAAGAAAGGAAGGGTACGTTTGTTGCCGACCGCTTACCGACTTTCAAAGAGATAAAGCGAGACGCGAAGGAGCCGGTAGAAAAGGGCTTATCCAAAAAGCC
>JACMJX010000112.1 GCA_014380425.1 Chitinophagaceae bacterium
AATGAGTTTGCCGCTACCTCGGAATGGAACTATAAAATGGAGCTCCCCTGGGAACTGCTTCAACATGACTCGCACCTTAGAATGAAAGACTGTGTAAGAGATCTTTGCCATCTTTATAAAAATGAACCGGCACTGCACGAAAAGCAGTTTAGTGCCGACGGCTTCGAATGGATTGATCTCGATCACAGACCAGAATCTGTCATCGTATTCAGAAGAAAAGGCAGAAATCCTGAGGATGATATTGTCGTTATCCTCAATATGACGCCCGTGGTGCGTTGGAACTGGCGTATCAGGCTGCGTGGCAAGAAAGTATGGAATGAAATCTTTAACAGTGATGCCCGGAAATACTGGGGAACAGGAGAGGTTTACAATCCTCGTCCGGAGGTATTTACGGTAGATAAAAATGAGGATCTCATCGAAATAAATATGCATCTTCCGGCGTTAGGTGGTATAGTACTCAAATAGGTTTATTTGCTGAACTTCCTAACAATCCCATATTAATGAAAAACATACTATTCATACTACTACTTACTGCTTCCTCGTCATGCTTAGTTGCCCAGTCAGACAGTTCCGATGTGTATTACAAGAAAGGAATAACTGAGCACGATGCACGCCGCTACATGGTAGCCTATAACTATCTGCAGAAAGCTGTGGAGCTAAAGCCTGATAATGGCGATGCACTAATGGCCCTCGGCCGTGCGGCTGTTGAACTAAGAAAATTCGATATTGCTAGAAACGCCTTTCTGAAAGGACTGGAGCTGAAGAAAAACGACGTAAATGCAGTCGAGAACGTAGCCAACCTTTCGTTCAGTCTCAGAAAATGGAATGATGCTATTGAATACGCTCGTAAGATGCAGGTACTTAAATCTGATAAGAACGCCAATTATATTATCGGTAAAAGTTATTATGAGCTGGAGGACTACGGGCAGGCTTACAAGCATTTATCCACCGCATTTGAAGAAGATCCGAAGAACGCCGAAATACCTTATCTGATAGGCAAAGGCTTTATCGATATGAGCAATTACAAAGCTGCAGCGCCATTTATGGAACAGGCGGTTAAGCTGGATACTACAAACGCGCGCCGCGTTTACGAATGCGCGCTTACTTTCAGCGCCATCCCAGACGAAAAAAGCGCTATCAAGTACTTCCTGCTTGCCGCGAAGCGTGGTTATAAAACAGATAACGACTACTTCGAAAACCTGGCCAACTCTTATATAGCTACCGGACAGGCTCAGGAGGGCATCGATCTCATGAAGTCTCTACTCGAAAAGAAACCAGCCGATCTTGTACTTCTTTACAATATAGCGGAGGCACATTTCAAAACTGGCAAGTATAATGAAGCGATCGATTATTGGGACCGCATACTTGTTTCCGATAAAACAAATGCTCGTGCGTTGTACATGATAGGGCTCAGCTATCAGAAGAAGGGAGACACCGCAAAGGGTCAGCAACTATGCGATAAAGCTATTGAAATGGACCCCTCTTTAGCCAAAATGCGGCAAAAGAAACAGGGAATGGGTCTTTAGTCCGGCTTGCTAACTTACCGTGTCGCCACCTGGCCTCATTTTTCCGCATCCATCGTCTTCAGAGCGCTGATACTTATGTTCAGCTCAAACCCAATCAGTAGCCAAAGAGAATTGATATTTAGGAGAAACTCAATATGAAATATTGTAGTTTGATCATTCCCTCACGTTGCTGCTATTATTGCTTCAACTGGTTACTTTGCTGCCTTGCCTTTATAATGGAATCCAGGGCCTTCTGATAGGTCCGTGCATACTTGAGATGATCCTCGTAATTGGTAGTAAACGTGTGAGAGCCCGGCGCATCCATGTTTGCTACAAAATAGATGTAATCTGTCTGCGGGGCGTTCAGCACTGCCGTTATCGTTGTTTCAGATGGCGAGCAGATAGGGCCCGGTGGCAGCCCGGCTACGCGATAGGTGTTGTAGGGCGACTCTACCTGCAAGTGTTTATGGTAAATTCTCCGGAGGCTGAAATCCCGCAATGCATACTTTACAGTAGGGTCGGCACCCAATCGCATTCCAGTGCGCATCCTGTTCAAATAAACACTGGCTATATTCCCTTTTTCATCGTTTTTATTGGTTTCTTCCTCTACGATCGATGCCAATGTGTAGGCGGTTTGCGGGCTTAGCCCATGTGCCTGAGCCAGCGCCTTTTTTTCCGCTGTCCAGAAGTACTGGTACTTATCATACAATTTCGCGAATATCCTGGAGGGCGTCGTGTTCCAGAAATATGTGTAAGTATCCGGAAACACCACCGTCATGATCGTATTGCTATCGAGGGCGAATTTTGAAAGAGTGTCCTGGTTCAGCAGAAATTGCATGACTGCGGCAGAATCACATTCGAACTTTCTGCCGATTAGGGCAGCAAGGTTTTCCTTCGTTCTTATCTTGGTGATGGTGAGGTTTACAGGAGATTGCCGCCCGTTCTTCAGCATACGTACGATATCGAGGATATTGTCTCCTGCGCTTATTTTATACTTTCCTGGCTTTATTTGCTCCCAGTAGTCAGCTCTATCGGCTACCAGGCTAAAGATTCCGGTATGTTTAACGAGTGAATCTTTCTGCAGGAGTTCAATGATCTTCTCTTTTCTTTCTTCACCGGTAGGTATATAAAGGTATTTCATGTTTCCTTCAAATCCTTTGGCCGATCCCAAAAGCAATAAGGCAAAAACGCCGCCTGCAAGCAAAAGAATGATGGTGAGGATCAATAGTAGTTTCTTCATAGAGTACAAAGAACGCAAAAAAAACCTGTTCATGAAATATGAACAGGTTTATAATATAATTAAAACCGTACTTTAAGGAGCCGGGCGCGGAGTTGCCTGGCCAGGATTTGCAGGCGTTGCGGAACCCGGAGTAGCCGGTGTTGCAGAACCAGGAGTAGCCGGTGTTGCAGAACCAGGAGTAGCCGGAGCTGTAGAACCGGGCAGCGGTGCCGAGGTAGAAGGTCTTGTATTCACCTTTTCCAGTATATTCTCCCCTCCATTATCGGAACGGTTAGATATAAATGCCGGTGAAAAGAGGCATAAAAGAGCTATAAGCGCAGCAAAGATCCAGGTACCTTTTTCCAGTACATCCGTTGTTTGTTTCACTCCCATGAACTGATTGTTGATGCCCCCGATACTTGAAGCAAGTCCGCCTCCTTTAGGATTCTGCACCAGCACAATCAGCCCGAGAATAGCCGAAATAAGAATAATCAATATCACAAAAAGTATCATAATCAGTACTGTTTAAGTTCCTCTATTCTGGAAGCAAAATAAGCGCTTTTACCGGGATTCAGCAAACTTAATTTCTGGTAAATCTCCTTCGCTTTGTCTCTCCTGCCCTGCATTACCAGCACTTCTGCCATGGCCTGGGTAATCACTTCTTTGTCTAAAAGCGAATGTGCTGCAATCTTTTCGATATGAGCGTTCAGGTCTGCCTGGTTCACTTCTATGGTTTCGGTGGTAGCTTCAGGTAGCTTGCGCATGGTTTTTAGCCAGTCGGTAAAGCTTTTCAGTTGCATACCCAGCTTATCGTCGGGGCGTGGATCCTGGTTTAGCTTTATTCCCAAAGATGCGAAATAGTCGATCGTATGATAGGGATCGAATACCAGTTCGTCTTTCTTCCCGGCAGTTGCGCCTGATTCGGTAGCGGCTGGTTCTATAGCTGCGGTCGTCTGCTCCAAAGCCGCTGTTGCCGCTACTTCTTCATGGGTTATTTGCGGCGCATCGCTGATTTCCGGAGTGCTCGCCCGGATGGGCTGCTCCTCATCCACCGTTTCCGATTCAATAAAGGGAGCAATAGAATCGCTGGCATCAGGCGTATCTACATCCCCTGAATTCTCTTCTACCGGTTCCAGTACTTCCAGTGTTGAATCAGGGTTTTCTTCAGTGTGCGGTTTGCGGTCTGCAAGGTTGAAGTGAAGCCATAATGTGTTGTAAAAATAAAGGTTCGTCTTTTGAATCTGGTCGAAGAGGCCGGTGTCGTCTTCTGCCTTCATCTTCTTCGCCAGCAAGAACTGGCCAGCTGCAAAATACGGGTAACGTTCTACCAGCTCCTTTACCGCAGAAAGCGGCACTTCTTCAAGTGTTTGCTTTTTAAAAAGATGCTCCAGAATACGACTCATTTCATTCATCAGAGGCAAGATAAGGTCAAATTACCAGTTAGAAAACAGGATGTTGAAGATTTCGTCGGTAATATTCCTCACGATCTCGTCGTTCTTGGCAGCTTCCGCCTGCTGAAGGCTCTGGTTGGCATCGAAGTCGAAATTACGGGACACGTCGCCTTCAAAGTTTTTCTTTTCGTCCAGCCGGTTAGTCAGTTTAATATGAACAGCCACACGCAGACGGTTGGTGTTGGATGAACCATTAGCCACACCCACAGTTGTAACAGTATAGTCCGTTATACGGGCATTTATCTCGTAATGCGCATCGTCGCCCTGCACCTGCGTAAGCCGGGTCTGGTTATTTATTTTCTGCCGCAGCCTGTCAGTCAACTGAGGGCTTAGCTGCGGATTAACGTACCGCGCTTTATTCTCGATAAAATTAACCCTCGCCGTTTTCACCTCCGGCGGAATAGAGATATCTTTAAACGAATAATTGCAAGCGTTGAACAATGCTGCCAGGGTAACCAGCAATAGAAAATACCCTGAAGTATTTTGCCTATTCTTCAATATCATACTCTTTAAGTTTTCGGTAAAGCGTGCGTTCGCTGATTCCCAGGTCGAGAGAAGCGTCTTTTCGTTTACTCTTATGTTTCTTCAATGCTTTTATGATCAGTTCTTTTTCTTTGTCCATGATATTCAGTGATTCTTCCACTTCTTCATGGTCGTGAATATCATTCTGCTTCATAAGTACAGGCTGGTGCTGCTGTACAAATGCCGGTGCCAAAGAAGGTTGCAACTCGTTTACCGGCGGGTAATCATGTATCAGCATTTCTTTAGCGTAGCTGGCGGCGGCCGTAGCTCCGTTGGGATTCTGAAGAATGTCTACGAACATCTTTTTCAACTCCGTTACATCTTTCTTCATATCAAAGAATAGCTTGTAAAGAATATCCCTTTCATTATTGAATTCACCGTTGCCTGAAGACCCGCTTTGCGACGCGAGAACCGGCAAACGGTTGTTGTTATTTTCAGGAACGAACCGCCTCATATCGTTACCCGTTATAAACTTGTCTGGGCTTAGTACCGAGATCTGATCGGCGATGTTTTTCAGTTCCCGCACATTACCCGGCCACAGGTAACTTATGAGCAGGTTTCTGGCTTCATCATCCAGCTGCACCGGAGCTGTTTTATAGCGCTCGGCAAAGTCAACGGCAAACTTCCGGAAAAGCAGGAAAATATCTTCTTTACGGTCTCTGAGCGCCGGCACCCTGATGGGCACGGTACTCAGGCGATAGTAAAGGTCTTCCCGGAACTTTCCTGTAAGCGTAAATTCCAGCAGGTCTTTGTTGGTAGCGGCTATAACCCGTACATCTGTTCTTTGTAC
Organism: Chitinophagaceae bacterium; assembly: GCA_014380425.1. Lineage (GTDB taxonomy): Bacteria > Bacteroidota > Bacteroidia > Chitinophagales > Chitinophagaceae > JADCRZ01. Next base: position 5,488 of record JACMJX010000112.1, read on the forward strand.
CTTGCTGGAACCTACGCGGATATACTCCCCCGTTTCGAGCATGCGGAGCAGGCGGGCCTGCGTGCCGATGGGCATTTCGCCGATTTCATCTAGAAATATGGTGCCTCCGTTTACCGTCTCAAAATATCCTTTCCTGGCATCGAGCGCTCCGGTGAAAGAACCTTTCTCATGTCCGAATAACTCAGAGTCGATCGTTCCTTCAGGAATGGCGCCGCAGTTAACGGCAATAAAAGGATTGTGCTTTCTGGCAGAAAGGGAATGAATGATCTGCGAGAATGCTTCTTTACCTACGCCGCTTTCACCGGTAATAAGCACACTTAGATCTGTATTGGCCACTTGCACCGCCGTATTGAGCGCATGGTTAAGTGCCGGCGAATTACCTATGATTCCGAACCTGTTTTTAATACTTTGTTGTTCCATTGTTTAATCTTATTAATTTCCTACTATCTCGCCCAGCAGGGTACCCGCCGTGCATTCGTTTACATGCACCATCACGTAATCTGCTTTGTGAAGTCCATAATGCTCTTTCGGGAATACAACCACCTTGTTATGATCCGTTCTTCCCGCCCAATGTAAATCGCTCTTTCTGGAGTCGCCTTCAATAAGCACCTGAAACACTTTTCCTACATCTTTCTGCATGCTTAGCAAAGAATGCGTTCGATGGAGATCTACCATTTCCTGCAACCTTCTTTTTTTTACATCCAGCGGTATATCATCCTGGTAACGGCGGGCTGCAAGCGTTCCCGGGCGCTCGGAATAATAGTACATATAGGCAAGATCATAGCTGCAATATTCCATCAAGCTTAAAGAAGCCTGGTGATCTTCTTCGGTTTCCGTACAGAAACCGGTAATCATATCGGTAGATAGCCCCGCACCTGGCAGCAGCTCCCGTATGCGGTTAACCTTGGATATGTACCACTCCCTCGTATAAGTTCTGTTCATCAACTGAAGCATCCTGGTACTGCCGCTCTGCACCGGAAGATGAATGTACTTGCAGATATTATCGTGACGCTTCATGGTAAACAATACTTCATCGGTAATATCTTTCGGATGGGAAGTAGAAAACCTAACCCTTAATAAGGGAGAGATCATGGCTACTTTACCGAGAAGGATGGCAAAGGTGACCGTTTCACCCATTGTTTCATCATGCCAGTAATAGCTATCGACATTCTGACCCAGCAAGGTAACTTCCCTGTAGCCGTTATTGAACAAGCTGGTACATTCGGAAACGATGGAATGAGCGTCCCGGCTACGTTCCCTTCCCCTGGTAAAAGGCACTACACAGAATGAGCACATGTTGTTGCAGCCACGCATAATGCTTACAAAAGCATTGACGCCGTTGCTATTAAGCCGCACCGGGGCAATATCCGCGTAGGTTTCATCGCGGCTGAGCATAACATTTACAGCTTTTTGACCTGTTTCCGCCTCTTCTATCAGTGCCGGGAGGCTGCGGTATGCATCGGGCCCTATAACAAGGTCCACCAGTTTCTCTTCCTCCAGAAATTTAGATTTCAGGCGCTCTGCCATACATCCTAAAACCCCTACCAGCATCGAAGGATTGGCTTTCTTCAGCCGTTTAAATTCTGTAAGCCGCTTGCGCACGGTCAACTCCGCTTTCTCTCGAATAGAGCAGGTATTTAAGAAAATAAGATCTGCTTCTTCCACGTTGCGTGTAGCACTGAAACCCTGTGTATTAAGAATGGAAGCGACTACTTCGCTATCTGCAAAATTCATAGCGCATCCATAGCTTTCTATATAGAATTTCCTGCTGAAAGCGTGCGGTTCTTCCCGGGCATCGCCAAAAGCCTCGCCCTGTCGCATTTCATCATGCACCTTTGTAACCTGTTCCAGCATTCTTTTACGATAATTTAAGAATGCAAAAATAAGGAATAAACTTCAATGACAGAATGACAGTAAGTTTATAAAATGGTAAATATGATTTATTAAATCCGCTTTATTTGCGAAACACATTCCTTAGGATCTTGTTAGGATCTTGTAGGGATCTTGTTAGGGTATAACCCTAACGAGATGCCTACGAGATACCTAAGAGAACCTATTGGAAGCGCCGGGATATGCGTAGTAAATGTGGACTAAAGGCGGACTTTACGCGGACTTAGCGTGGAGTAGCGCCGCCGGCATTTTGATCACCATCCATAAATATCGGCAGCGGCTCTAAACGTGTTACAGTGTGCATCCACGATATCGCGAATATTGGGGGAGTACCCTCCTCCATCGAGATAGCTACGGGCAATCCATAGAAACTACCGGGTGATAGCAAATTTTCTAGCCAGCCAACTGTTCTTCAATGGGACCAGCCAGTTATTTTCAAGCGCCTCTTTTGTATCGGCCAGATTATTAAAGTAGTACGTGTCTGCGTTTATAAATTCATTTTCGAGCGCATATGGCAACTGGGACAGGGGCAGCATTTGAATGTTGTCTTTTAAGATAAAAGCAAGTGATAGCCGGTCGAATAACTGCACGTTAAAGGTCTTCTCGATTTCCTTGATCAGCCTTACGGAACTGTCGGTGCTGCAGCCGCTTACGCCCGTTGCAGTTTCATCTGCCATCAATACTATAAACTGGCCGAAAAAGATGGTCGCAAAGCCCTTTACGGGAGATCCATGCGCTTTCCAGTTTTCCACGAACTGGTTCAGCATATCTTCTATCTGAAGGGCTTCGCTCATCATAAATCGCCGGCTACTCTGGTAGATCCATACTCTCGAATGTGGTGCAAAATCTTCCGGCAAAAGGTGTTTAAATTCGAATAATTCCATTCTGCAAAAGTAGTCAATTATCGATTGCAGGCATAAGTGCTTATTGCATACTTTCTGCAACGAGTTCTGCTATATCCATCACTTTTACTTCCTGTTCCTTTTCCCGGTTCTTTACTCCGTCGGTGAGCATGGTATTGCAGAAAGGACAAGCGGCGGCGATTACCGAAGCTCCCGTTCCCAGGGCTTCATCGGTACGCTCGATATTCACCCGCACATCTCCCTTTTCTTCTTCTTTGAACATCTGGGCACCTCCGGCTCCGCAGCAAAGCCCATTGCTGCGGCACCGCTTCATCTCCACCAGTTCTGCGTCGAGTGCTTCCAGCACTTTGCGGGGTGCTTCGTAGATATTGTTTGCCCTGCCGAGGTAACAGCTATCATGATAAGAAATACGTTTGCCTTTATAGCTGCCTCCTTCCTTAAGAATGATCTTGCCCTCGTTCAGCAGTTGCTGCAGAAAACTGGTATGATGAATCACCTCATAATTCCCTCCGAGCTCGGGGTACTCGTTTTTTAGTGTATTGAAGCAATGAGGGCAGGCGGTTACGATTTTCTTTATATTGTAATTGTTGAGCACCTGGATGTTCTGGTAAGCCATCATCTGAAACATAAATTCATTGCCCGCTCTTCGAACCGGGTCACCAGTACACATTTCTTCTTTACCAAGTATGGCATACTTAATGCCGAGCTTGCCAAGAATGGTAGCGAATGCCCGTGTTATCTTTTGGGCGCGCTGGTCGAAACTTCCGGCGCACCCCACCCAGAATAATATATCAGCCGTTTCTCCGCTGGCAGCCAGTTCAGCCATTACAGGTATCTGCATCCTCTTTTTTAAGTAAAACTAAGGAATTAACAGCATAAGGAAACGGAGCAGAACACCGCGTATTATCCGCTTCCCCGGCCTGAACGTGGGTAACTTGTAGTTTCTGAACTCTTCATGCTTTAACTTGTGCCCTATATTTGCATATATTCGTAAATAAACCATTTATAAGAATGCAGTTACAACAGGCTGTACAGGAAGTTTTTTTACAGTTAAGCGAAACCATCCGGCAGATGTCGGATGACCAATATACCTCGCAAAGCCCTACTTTATCGAGAGCTTCCATTGGTCAGCATATTCGTCATATTATCGAAATGTTCGTATGCCTGGAAGAAGGTTATCAACCGGGAGTGGTAAATTACGAAAAGCGCAAGAGAGACATTCATATAGAAACCAACAGGTATTTCGCCCTGGAACTCTTGGAACGTATTTCACAAGGCATCGAAAAGCCAGATAGAACATTGATTTTGGAAGCGGCATTTAGCGCCGATGAAAACGACGTGATGGAGTTTACGACGAATTACAGAAGAGAAGTCGCCTATAATCTGGAGCATACCATTCACCACATGGCCCTGATAAAAATCGGGCTGCGCGAACTTACGGAAATAGAAATTCCTGAAGGATTTGGTGTTGCTTCCTCTACCATGAAGTATAAGAAAGAATGTGCACAGTAACTTTTATTCCTGCAGACGGGAGGGCTTTTATAACACATAGCAGGGATGAAAAATCTGTACGACCTGCTGCGCTGCCGCCACAACTGCATGAGCTGAGTAATTGCAGGGTTCTGTACCCTAAGGACGGGGCTGCGGGAGGGAGCTGGATAGCCATGAACGATCATGGCAATGCTGCCGTACTACTAAACGGAGCTTTTAAGAAGCACCTGCCCTTGCCACCTTACCGCAAGAGCAGGGGACTTTCTTTCCTTGAAATAATGGCCGCCGGCGACATTATCAAAGGCTATCAGAGCGCCGATCTAAACGGTATCGAGCCTTTTACCGTAATTCTATACAATGGTGAGGAACTGCTGGAATGCCGGTGGGATGCAATGAAGAAACATATTACAAAGCTAAATCCCCAGGAGCCACATATATGGTCGTCGGTAACATTGTATGATCCAAAAGCTATTGAAAAACGAAGAAGCTGGTTTAGAGGTTGGTTGCAGTCAGGCTCCGTACAGTCAGCCGATGAAATAGTCAGCTTTCATCTTACAGGAGGCGATGGAGATAAAAGCAATGATATCTGCATGAACCGTGAAGGCTTACTGCTCACAGTAAGTGTTACCGGAATGGAAATAGCGGCCGGTGCGGGCACTATGACTTATATCGACCTTATAAATAATGGTAAATACAAAGAAGAAATTGAATTCGCAAGAACCAGCCTGCAAACTATTTAACCCGTATAAGACCCCGGGAATGCAGAAACCCTTGAACCCATGAATCTGATGCAGCGCATTCTTTACAAGCCTTTCTTTATAAGATTGTTCCACTGGGAATACTGGCCTTTCAACGCCGTGTATGCACCGATTATACCCATATGGTTATGGTTATGCTTTAAAGAGCGATCCTTCTTTTTCTTCTCTGCTTCCAATCCTTCCATAGAGTACGGGGGGTTTCTGATGGAGTCTAAAAAACGGATTTATGACCTGATGCCGGAAGCGTTCTATCCACGTACGCTCTTGGTAAAACGCGATACCATACCAGACGGTTTGCTGGATCTGCTGAAAGACGAACGATACCGGTTTCCGCTGATAGCCAAACCGGATATCGGTGGGAGGGGAAGGGGAGTAAAAAAACTGAACAATGAAGGCGAGGTGTTGGAATACGCTTACAATTCAAAGCTCGATTTCCTGATCCAGGAGTTTGTATCCCTGCCCAGAGAGGCGGGTATTTTCTTCTATCGTTATCCCGGCATACAAGAAGGGCAGGTATCTGGTATCGTAAGTAAAGAGTTCCTGACGGTGATTGGTGATGGCCTATCCACCATCCGGGAATTGTGCATGAAGGAAAAGCGTTTCGTGCTGCAGATTGCCGATCTTGAAAAGATGTACGGAGAAAAAATGGGAATCATACTGGAAGCAGGATACGCTAAGGAACTGGTTCCTTACGGCAATCACTCCAGGGGGGCCAAGTTTATAGACGATTCACATCTGGCAGATGAGCGTCTTGTAAAAAGTATCAATAATATCTGCGGAAAGATAAAGGGCTTCCATTATGGCCGGCTCGATATAAGATTCAACACCTGGGAGGAATTGAAGGAGGGAAAGAACTTTTCAGTGATTGAAGTAAACGGTGCAGGATCGGAGCCTACCCACATGTACGATCCCCGGCATTCCGTTGTTTTCGCCTGGAAAGAGATCATCCGGCACTGGATCATTTTATGGCGCATCAGCCGGCTGCAGCATAGTGCCGGTATTGCTTATATGGGGTTTAAAGAGGGCAAAAAGATG
>JACMJX010000113.1 GCA_014380425.1 Chitinophagaceae bacterium
GAAAAAGCAACCCGCGATTTTGTTTCCAGCCTGCTTGATATAGAAAAGCCATTCTGGAAAAACTTCATTGCCTTTCATCAGAAAGTCGCAGATCTTGGAATCGTCATTTCTCTTTCCCAGGTAGTTTTAAAACTTACCTGTCCGGGTATTCCAGACCTGTACCAGGGCTGTGAATTATGGGACCTTAGCTTCGTAGATCCTGATAACCGCAGACCGGTAGACTATGAACAAAGAACAAATCTGCTTCAGGCATTCCATCAGCAGGATAATTCAGCGGAAGATCTCGTTTTCAGGCTTTGGGAAGATAGATTTAAAGGTGGTATCAAGCTTTGGCTGACCCATGTATTACTTAAAGAAAGAAGACACCAGCCAGCATTGTTCTCGGAAGGGTCCTATCTGGCACTGCCTGTAACAGGATCAGGAGCTGCACATATTCTCAGCTTTGCACGCAGGCTAGAAAACAACTGGATGATTGTTGTAGTGCCATTGAATATCGCATCTATGGCAAGGGAACAAGGTAAGGAACCTGATACTATAGATTGGAAAGATACATCTATTGTGTTACCGGATGGAGTGCCAGCGGAATGGAAGAATGTGCTCACCGGCAAAAGAATCAAGCGGCAGAAAGAACTGATGCTGCGAGATACATTTCATCATTTTCCTATAACGGTTCTGATAGCATAAAGACTACGGTCTCTTTTCTATCCGGTTGTAGAAACCTCCGTAATTATTCAGCCGAACGCCTTCCTCCTTAAAGAAGTTACCCGGGAAGCCGAGATCTATTTCGCTTACTGCGTGTAGCTTTTGCAGATCTTCTTCCGGCAGTAAAAGGCTTACGGCGTGCAGGTTTTCCTCGAGCTGATCGATTTTAGTGGCTCCCACTATCGGTATGCAGGAGAAGTCGCGTTGCATCATCCACTTCAAAGCCACATGGGCCGGCTGCACGCCTAGTTTTTCAGCTATAGCCACCACTTCCCGTGTAATGCGGATACTGTTTTCATTAAGGCGATTGCTTTCAGGCTTTATACGACCCTTGTCACCACGCAGGTATTTACCGGAAAGAGCACCGCCCGCAAGCGGAGCCCAGGGTGTTACCGTCATGCCATAATGCTTTGCCATCGGTATCAGATCGCGTTCCGGAGTTCGTTGCAGCAAACTGTATTCGATCTGCAATGCTATCAGCGGGCTCCAGCCCATCAGCTCTGCTATCGTGTTTGCCTTCGACACGATCCAGGCAGGGGTATCGCTGATGGCGGCATAGTTTATTTTACCCTGTCTCACCAGGTCATCCAGCCCTCTTAAAATCTCATCCACCGGAGTAAGATCATCCCATATATGCAGGTAAAGAACATCGATAAAATCTGTTTTTAACCGTTTCAGACTTTCTTCCACACTGCGCATCATGTTCTTCCGGTTATTACCAGAAGCGTTGGGATTGGTCTCGTTATCTTTAAGGGAGTACTTGGTAGCCACCACCCAGTAATCGCGATCCTGCTGGCTGATATATTCTCCAATTATCTTCTCGCTCGTTCCCAGCTTGTATACGTTTGCCGTATCCAGGAAATTACCTCCAGCGTTACCATAAGTTTCCATGATCCGGAAACTGGTATCTTTATCCGCACCCCAACCGCTCTCCGTGCCAAAGCCCATGGTACCCAGGCACAATTCAGAAACCTTTAAGCCCGAGCGCCCAAGTAATTTATAGTTCATACAATTCTTTATTGCTATTATAATTTGATGATCTTCCGGGTAATTACCGTGTCGGAAAAAACAACCCGCACAATATAAGTGCCAGGCGCATATCCACTCATGTTAAAGCTGTAAAAATTATTCGTTGCCCCATTGCTTACACGCCTTTCCGCTAATTTCTGACCCTTGGAATTAAAGAGTTGAATACCCTGAAGCGTGACCGGCTGCGGGTAGAATCTAACGGCCACTTCGTTTCTTGCCGGGTTAGGTGTTATAAGTATTCCCTGCTCCTTTAGTATGGGATTCACGATTACCTTCCGCAGGTTTACATCATCGATGTAAATAGCGTTCTGGTAACCATTCCTGCTTCTGAAGGCAATTATGAACGGTCCTGCATTGATATAATCAGAAAGATCGAGGGAATCTACCCGCCATTCCGTAGCTACAGGCGTAAAGGGAGAAGATGCCGTGATGGATCTCGTATTCAGTTGATCGCCCCATTTCTGGTAAAGTACGGTAAATGTAGCACCACAATCGGTACTTATGATGACTTCCAGCGTATCCTGGTTGCCCAGTTGCGCAGCAGAAGCGTTGCCGGATGCTGCCACACTAAAGGAAAGAAACGCACTATCCAGATTTCTCAATTCCAGTGTCGGCAACCGCAGGTCATCCAGTTCTCCCTTTCTCACATAATCGAAATTATTTACAGAAGCACTGGCAATGCCAGACCGGGCTGCTGACGTAACCCGTTCCCAGGTAAACTCATTGTCGGTGTTTACTACATCCCAGCCTGCCGGGGGGTACAACAAACCTTCGAAGCCTTCCGATACTTCATCTACCGGGTTAAAGTACTGGAAATTCTTTCTCAGCGTATCGTTAGCGGTAAATTCATCAGCCGTGTTATTAGGATTGCTTACATACACCGTAAGGGTATGGCGGCCGGTAGTCGTAGTAAGTTTAGTAAGCGTAACGTTAATGTTCGTAAGCCTTGCAAGAGAGCCCGTCCAGTTGAATACAACCGGAGTACCACCGTCTATACTGGCACTGATCACAAGCGAAGTAAGGGTTTGCGCTCCTGCATTTCTTAAAGTGATAACCGGTATAAAAGTGTTTTCACAGATGCGGGGCAGCGGGCTGTTTATGGATACTATTTGTGCGTTGAAGTTTTTATCGATCACCGTTTCGCATCCGTTCGAGTTTAAAAGCGAAATCCTGAAATCAGCCAGCGCGTTCTCCATGCGGTTCACCTGCTGCGTAGTGAATAACACCAGACATGAATCATTAGTATAATCCATGTAATTCTGATACATGATACCACTGCCGCTAGTTGTGCAATTATCCGTGCGGATACCACTCAGGCCGCCCGCAGTAGCATTCCCCTGATTAGGAGTATCGCCTACAAAATCCGAATCTGTACACGACTGATTATCCTGGGTTCCCCAGATATGAAACAGGTTAAAGTAATGGCCAACTTCATGTACCAGCGTTTTACCGGCGTTGTAGCTACGGAAAGATCCTCCAGGCAAAGAACGCACGTCAATCACCACCCCCTGCTCCAAAGGAACGCCATCATTCGGGAAAGTGGCATAGCCTAAAATACCATTATCAAGTTCACAGACCCATACATTAAAATACCGGCTCTGGTCCCATATATCCGCCCCACCCGTAGAAGCACGTTTCACGAAATCGTTCTGGTTGCTGAAGTTTGCTGTAGAAGAAATCCGTTCTATCCCGGAAGTGTTTTGCCCTGTTGGAGTTCTTTGCGCCAGGCAAAACTGAATGCCCGACCTGCCAAACAAAGGCTTGAATCCTGCCGGTATCTTAACGGAATCACCATTAGCGCCCGCCATGCTTTTATTGAGCGTATCCAGCTGTGCCAGGATCGCTGCATCCGTTACACTTGCCGGGTTTCTAAGTACAACA
>JACMJX010000010.1 GCA_014380425.1 Chitinophagaceae bacterium
ACCCCCAACCAGGTAATGGGAATATTTCACCAGCCCGTTTTTAATAAATAAACAAGCATAAACAATCGCATAACGCTTATGCTGGATGGTATACAGGACCCCGGTAATATGGGTACGCTGATACGAATTGCCGATTGGTTTGGGGTAGAATATATTATCGCCTCCGAAGAAAGCGTAGATGTATATAACCCGAAAGTAGTACAGGCAACTATGGGCAGTATAGGAAGGGTACAGGTTGTTTACGATGACCTGCTCCGCTTTATAAAAGTAATACCTGCCGTTCCTGTTTACGCTGCCGCACTGGAGGGAAAGGATATCACTGAATATAAAAAGATCACTGAAGGAATAATACTTATAGGAAACGAATCAAAAGGAATACGGGCACCTCTACTTGAATCAGCCACTTACCGCATAACAATAGCACGGAGAGGTAAAGCCGAATCGTTGAATGCTGCCGTAGCGGCCGGCATCATACTTTCGCACCTGTTTTGAAAGTTCATTTTATACTATCAGAAGGAAATAATAGGATCAGGTATTCCATCCGGATCGTCCGACGCCGTTCCTTTGGTTTTAATATTAACTCCATTCAATACTAATATACCGGCCACATGCGGTGCAGCCATCGAAGTGCCGCTTAGCCGGGCATACCTTCCTTCACTGAAAGTGGACACGATCCGAACGCCGGGTGCTGCAATATCTACCGCATCATTTCCAAAATTGGAGAAGGTGGCAAACTTGCCCAGGCTGTCTATGGCTGATACGGTAAAAACATTGGGATGATTCACCCTTGCTGGCGAAGCAAGAATAGCTTTCTTTGCATCGTTTCCTGCAGCTATAGAAAAAAGGATGCCTTTTTCAGCAAGCGTCCTTACTGCATTATCGAGGGCATTGGAAATAGTATCTGCCCCCAGGCTCATATTCACTACTTCACCTGCTTTAGCATTCTGGCCCACATAATTAAGAGCCCTTATCAGCCCGCTGGTATTTCCTTCGCCATCATTATTCAACGCCTTGAGCGCAATGATGCTTATTCCGGAAGCCACTCCCAACACGCCGCGGGAATTATTTAATGCACCTATAATACCGGCCACGTGCGTACCATGGCCGTTCTCGTCTTCCACCGATGTCTCGTTGGTGATAAAACATTTACTAAGCGTTATATCTACATTCAGATCCGGGTGATCGGTATCTACTCCGGTGTCTATAATCCATACCCTTTTACCGGTACCATCATCCGCCCCGGTTCGGCGTACTCCCCACTGCACCGTTGACGCGGTTTCAACGGTAAAGCAGCCTTTTTCCAATGCTATGATACGGTCCTGTTCCACCAGTTTCACCTCTTCATCCGCTTGTATACGTATCGCCTGGTCACGGGTTAGCCGGGCAATAAACCCGGTGTTTACAGTATTGAGAACGATGTCCATTTGCTGTTCCGGAATACGATACCTGGATAAAAGGTGATTACCGGCTAACCGGGCATTTTCCATAGACTGCACCCTGCGTGCGCCCGGATCACCGTCGTTTAATATCACGATGTACACTTCACTTGACGGAGAGCTGGCAAAGCTTACTGGTTCGCATACGGGCTCCTGCACATTTTCCGTACTGTCCGATTTTTGGCAGCCTGTTATAGAAAGCAGGATGGCAGCGGTAAAATAAAACCAGTAGAATTTATACATACAGCGTCTAAATTAAGATATATACGCGATCCGAGAGCCCTTTGTTTTAAAGGTTATGTTAATTTATTTAACGATATCCTCTAACTCTACATCTGCGTCCGGGGCATTTTCACCGGCTTCGTTTATTTTATCCTGAATGAGCAGGGTTTCCGCTTTACGGGAATCGATTATTTTCCTCTTATGTTTTTGCAGCATTTGTGTCAATACTTCCACGCATTCGCTCACCGAGGTTTCGAAATAAGGGCTATGCTTTTTCACAAAAGGATCGTTCCCCGGAATCTCGAGACGAATCTCGCA
>JACMJX010000114.1 GCA_014380425.1 Chitinophagaceae bacterium
ATCGGAAGGGAATTCCTGAGAGGCTCCGGAAGGCTGAGCGTGCAGCATAACGCGCTTCGCAATCTCTTTACGCTCGGTGCCAATCTCTCCATGAACTATATAGAGAATGAAAACAATGGCAGCCAGTTTGGTACTGCACAGAGCCGCGCCCTCCCTATCTATCCTGTATTTGCCCCGGATGGAACAGGGTACTTTAATAATGGATTCGTGTCATTGAACCAGGCTCCTGGAACCAATACCGTATTCACCAGAATCAACACAGAGAATGCCACCAGAACCTTCCGGAATAATGCGGTGGCGTTTGTAGAAGCAAAGCCACTCAAGGGCCTTTCTATAAGGTCAGAATGGGGTTATGACCTTCAGAACAACAATGACGGTGAATTGCTGAAGCCGGATATCTGGCCGGCTACCGCCAAAAACAATCCTGGTGCTGCCAGGGGCGGAGGCAATGGCCAAACTTCTACCCGCAGGTTTTACTCACTGGCCTGGAACACCAATAACACCATTACCTACGACAGGGTATTCAGTACCGATCACAGGGTAACTTTACTGGCAGGCGCTTCTTTACTTAACCAGCGAAACAGTGGCCGCACCTATGTCTTTGACGGCATTCCTATTTTATCACTCGACCTTGCCGGAACGCAGTTCGCCGTGCAGAGTACATCAGAGTCCTTATTCCGGTTTGCTTCCATCTTCTCCAGGATTAATTATAGCTACAAAGACAAGTACTTGCTGGAAGGCTCTATACGGCAGGATGGATCCAGCCGTTTCGGACCTGGAAACAGAGTAGGCACATTTGGAGGAGGATCGTTGGGATGGATAGTGAGCGAGGAAGATTTCTTCAGAAACAATGTGAGTTTCTTGAATTTTCTTAAGCTAAGGGTTAGTTATGGAACTATCGGTAATGCGGAGTTGCCCAGTGATTTCTCTTATATTTCTCTCGCCGCTTCTACCGATTCAGAATCATCGCATGGGGGGTTCAGCGGTCTTTCATTCAATGCTATTGGCAACAGGAACCTGAAATGGGAATCGACCACAGAAGCCAATCTGGGCCTGGATATGGAAGCATTTAAGGGAAGGATCCGGTTGAGCGTCGACTTCTATAACAAAGAGTCACGCGATCTTCTACTAGGTGCCCAATTAGCCAATAGTACCGGCTATCTCGATCGGAATTATAACTTTAACGTAGGAAGTTTAAGAAACCGAGGTTTTGAAATAGAGCTGAATACCCGCAATATAGACAAAGGCTCTTTTGTATGGACTTCCAATTTCAATATCTCCCGCAATACAGCGAAGGTTTTAGAACTGCAGCCGATTGCCCAGGGGTCTACACGGATCAGTGCTGTAGATGGGGGTAGTAACCGACTTGTAGAGGGTGGCACATTCGGAGCATACTTTCTGCCGATTTATGCTGGCATAGATACCAAGACTGGTACTGAACTGATTTATGAAGTAGATCAGCCCTATCTCTCTCAAACCGGTATTGCCAGGCTAACAGGCAATGTGCTCGATGCCGCCCAGTCGCAAAATCTTAACAATCACCGGATGCTGATTGAAGATAAAACGCCCTTGCCCGATTTCTATGGCGGACTAACGAACACCTTTTCTTATAAAGGCATTGAGTTGAGTGCACTTTTTTATTTTCAATATGGTAATTATATCCTGGACGAAGGCGAGCGTAACCAAAGCTACCCGTCTGAGCAGCAAAGTTTGCGGGCAGATATGAAAAACGCGCTTACAGATAATACCATTCCGCTCGTTTACGCATCACCATTGGCAGGTGTAAATACCACTCGTTTTTTACGGGACGGTTCATTTATCCGGTTGAGAAACCTGCAGCTTGGTTATAATTTCCCTTCAAAGCTGTCGACGAGATATGGTATAAAAAACATGCGGATTTATGTGGCGGCACAAAACCTTTTGACCTTCACCAAATTTCCAGGATGGGATCCTGAAGTGTTTACCACTGGCGGTGCCGATCAGCGAGCCAATATAGGACCCGGCATTACCAGTTATAATCTACCACAGGTAAGAACATTACTTGCGGGAATTAATATAAATTTTTAACATAGAACTTAAGCTATATGAAGACGAAACATTTCAACATGCTGCTTACTGCCCTTCTTTCCATCTTACTTGCTTCCTGCAGTAAATGGCTGGATGAACCAGAACCCGAAGCAACAGTGCCCATAGAAGAAATCGGCAGTGGCACCGGCGGACTGGATGCAGCGATGACCGGTGCCTGGGCATACTGGACATTTAACTCGGGAATTACAGGAAATATTTTTATTTATCCCGAAGCTCTTGGAGATTATGTAGTAGGAACAAACGTTGTTAGTTCTACCAATCGTGTATTCAGGGCATATCAGCGTCAATTGAACTCCGAAGGTTACGATATGATCGGAGAAACACTTCAAAGGGCCAGCAGAGCGGAGAATCTTACCAACTATGTGATCAAGTCGATCCGGGAAAGCCCCCCCACCGATCTTGCATGGGCTACCAATGGCAACAGGCTTACCGGGGAAGCTTATTTCTTACGCGCCTGGATTCATTTCGAATACCTTAAAATGGAAGGTGATCAATGGATCACGAAAACACCCGGTGCAAATGCAACGGGACGCGGCCCGCTATTGCGCTTTAAGCCACAACTTACCCTGGATGATCTGCCGCAGGCACGCACTCCTTTGGCGGCGGCTTATGATTCCATTATTGCCGATTTGAAGAAAGCTGAACAACTCATTCCTGAAGCCTACAATTCCGGCATTCACGATGCGTCTTTCCAGGCAAGGGCTAGCAGGGCTGCGGCCTCGGCGCTGCTGGCAAAAGTGTACTGGCAGCAGAACGACTTTGCTAATGCACTTGTACATATTGAAAAAGCGATCGGTACCACTCCCGGTACTTCTTTATTTCCACTGGCAACTAACTTCGATCAGATCTACAAGCGGGGGGGCCTTACCAATACAACCAATACTAACACTAAAAGCGAGGTGATTCTTGAATATGTAGCCGTTTCTCCCAGTAAAGTATATACGTTGGCGGGTCTGCAAATGGATAATGCATGGACAAGAGGAACTACAACCGCACTACCGGTTAACTGGTTTTATTTCGGCGATTATTTCAAAAACCTCACGTCTTTCGATCTTACGAAAGACAAAAGATATCTGGAATTGATCAACCGGACTTACTCGCGAACAGCCAATGGCAAAACATACACGGGGTGGAGCAGTAAAAAATTCAACGTGGCATTGAATCTCGTATTCATCCGGTCTGCGGAGCTGATACTTATGCGGGCAGAAATCAATGCCCGGAGAAATCAATTACAGGCAGGGCTGGATGATCTGAATATGATCCGGGTTCGGGCAGGCCTTGCTGCCCTCACAATTATCGACATCAGTACCCAAACGGCCCTTGTTAACGAAATTGTCCGCGAGCGGGTAAGAGAGCTCTTTGCAGAGGGGTACCGCTCGCACGAATTGAAGCGACTCGGTTCACTTACAGATGGGCAGCCAGACGAAGTATTCTTTTTGCCAGGTGACCGTGAGAGCATTGATTTCGGTATTGATGGACTTGGTGGACCGGGCCCGGTAAAATGGAACAACAGAGGGCTGGTATGGAATATTACAAATGATGAAATGGCTGTTAACCCTCTTGCTAATAATAACTGATAGCATCTAAAATTAAATAAAATGAATTCTTTTGTAAATAAACTACCGCTTATTCTACTTTTTTTTGTTACCCTAACGATAGTTAGTTGCGAAGACGATCCGCTTCCACTCAATGAAGCCATTACTACATCTGATTACTATGGTGAATGGAAAGGGGTGAGCCTGACTACGCGGGCATTTACCAGCGGAACAATTAGTGAAACGTCGTTGCCACTACTTGATGTGCTAAGCTTAAGAAAGGAAGATGGAAAAGATACCTTTAATTTCAAGGACCTATCCACAGGATCCATTATGCCCAAACGGAAGGGAACATGGTATGTGACGCAAATCAATGACAACAATAATGCGGAACTGAACGGTACAAGAATCCTGAGACTACGCGTTGATACTTTGGCAGCTCGCCTCTTCGATTCTACGTACACCATAAAAGAGGTGGATGCAAAGCGGCTGGTACTATACCAGGCACCTAACAAAACCCTTATCTATAGCAAGTAAGCCCTTAGGATAAGACAACTTTTTTCTGCCTACAAGCAGAAAAAAGTTGTTAACTTTCCAAAACATTGAACGAACTACTCAGCCATTTAAATAACAAGATTTGCGAGCTATCCAGCCCATCGATGAACAATTACTGGTTACCCGTTTAAAAACAGGTGATAAAGATGCTTTTGCACGTATTTATGAAAAGTATCATCGCCAGTTGCATGTTATCGCGCTTCGATACCTGAAAGATGAAAGTCTTGCCCAGGATATTGTTCATGAAATTTTCATCAAGCTGTGGTCTTACCGTGAAAATCTGAAGGAAGAACTTTCTTTAAAAGCCTTCCTTAGTAAGTCAGTACAAAACCTTGTACTAAATACGATCCGTAACAAGAAAACGGAGATTCTTAAACATCTGGAGTTATCTCATAAGTTAGATAACAACCACAGAAGTGATAGTGAAGAGGATTATGTGTTGTCTGAATATACCCGCATTGCTGAAAAGGGCATCCGGGAACTTTCCCCTGCCAAAAGGACTATCTTCAGAATGCGCTCGTATCATTGCCTTAGCAATCAGGAGGTAGCTTTGAAGTTAGGAATATCGATCAATACCGTGAAATTCCAGTTTTCACAAGCTTCTAAGTTTTTGCGTGCATATCTTAAGAATAAGGCTGATATCAACGGGTATTGATCGCTGCCTTTCTATTCTGTATTTAAACCCTGGTAACGGGCTTTCAGCAATTGCATCATATACACGTTAACATCCCATTGGCTTACAATAGTCATTTTTGTATAAGGAAAAGATGGCAGATAAGGGGCCGGGCCAAATTCCGGGGTGATTGTAAAATAGGGGGCTCCTGCTTTCTTTCTTATAGCTAAAATCTTATCCCACCAGCTTATATGTGTGTTCAGTTCGATAGACCATTCAGGTGCGCGAGGATCGGAGACCTGAGGCGATTGCGTATGGCCTACGCGGGCGTGTATATGAATGGCCCTGGTACTGGCCAATTCAACGGCTTCTTCCTGCTGTTTGAGGAGACTTTCGGATACTACGCACCAGTGCGAGAAATCGGCGGTGATTCTAACTTCCGGATTATCATTCAGTAATTGTGCTGCGATATGCGCCGCAAACAGAGCTTTATTCCGGTGAGTCTCGTGGGCTA
>JACMJX010000115.1 GCA_014380425.1 Chitinophagaceae bacterium
CCGATCTCAAAAAGCTCGAAGCTTTCAAACACCGTACTTTCAATGCGACCGATCTGCTCTACTTCGTGGAGTTCTTCAAATATCACTACTCCCGTCACCACTCGCTCGAAAGCGCCTTCACCCAATGGGGAAGCAGCGTGGAAGAAATGCTGAATGGCTTCTATCATTATTTCTTTTCGCTGGAATATGTGCCTTACAGAACCCGCAAGCATATCGCATCACCAGAGAAAAATTCCACCTGTAAGCGGCTCAATATGTTTCTTCGCTGGATGGTAAGAAAAGATGATAAGGGCGTAGATTTTGGCATCTGGAGTTCGATAGCGCCCTCCGGGCTTATCACCCCGATAGATTTGCATGTGGCCCGTGTGGCACGGCGCTATGGGTTGCTCGAACGCACTTCTACTGACTGGAAAGCAGCCCTAGAACTTACTGCTGCATTAAGAAGGCTGGATAAAAATGACCCGGTTAAATATGATTTTGCGCTGTTTGCCCTTGGAGTGGTAGAAAAAATGTAGCAGGCAAACATAAAAAGGCCGCCTCATTTCTGAGGCGGCCTCTGTAAAGATTTTGTACTTGGTTCCAAATCAACTTGGGGCCATCAATAGGTACAAATTTTAAGGTCTTTTTCGAAAGGATGTTGGATAACTGAACATTGAATTTTATAGTCGTTTATTTCAAAAGATACCGTTGTGCAGGGTTGGTTTTTACTGGATTATTGGATTCCGATGGTTTTTACTGGATATTGAATATTGGTAATTCGGAATTGGATATTGCTGCACTTCGTATATCATTCAAAGAACGAGTACAAACATACGCAACTGTAACAAGGATTGCAAGCGCGTTTCCGCGCTTTTTCAACACTTCGTCTTTTACATATATCGTCGTAGATGTACGATAAAGCCCCTCGTACAAGTGCCATAGCATCGACAGTGCAGCCGTTAAATGATTTAAAATACTATCTTACACCTATGTTATTTACCAATAAAAACGTATTTATAACCGGGGGTAGCCGTGGCATCGGCAAGGCTATTGCGCTGCGCCTGGCGAAAGAAGGCGCCAATATCGTTATTGCCGCTAAAACCATTGAGGCAGATCCAAGGCTGGAAGGCACCATCTTTTCTGCGGCCCAGGAAATTGAAGCCGCGGGCGCGGGCAAAGTACTTCCACTCCAACTCGATGTTCGGTTTGAAGATAGCGTACAGGAAGCGATTAGTACTGCTGCAACTGAATTGGGCGGTATCGACATCCTTATAAACAATGCCAGCGCCATCAGCCTTACAACCTGCGAACAAACGGAAGCAAAACGGTACGACCTGATGCAGGATATCAATGTGCGGGGAACCTTCTTTGTAAGCAAAGCGTGCATTCCGCACCTGAAAAATGGAACCAATGCCCATATCCTGAATCTTTCACCCCCTATCAATCTAGATCCCCGCTGGTTCGGCTCTCACCTTGCCTACACCATCAGCAAATACGGCATGAGCATGGTAGTTCTGGGGCTCTCGCAGGAGCTGGAAAAATACAAGATCGGGGTAAATGCCCTCTGGCCCAAAACAACGATCGCCACAGCGGCCATTCAAAACCTGCTGGGAGGTGATGTTATCATCCAGCGCAGCCGCACGGCGGAAATAGTAGCGGATGCTGCTTTCCATATCCTGCAGCGCCCCTCTTCGGAATGTACGGGCAATTTTTTCATAGACGAAGAAGTACTGACACTGGAAGGCATCACTGATTTTTCAAAATACGCTGTTAACTTGGATCAGAAACTGATGAAGGATCTTTTCCTTTAAAAGATCCATACCGTTTATCGGTCTTTTAAAACACACTCTTTAGCCTCTCTTAGGCATCCCGTAGGGCTTTTGTTAGGGTAGCATCCTAACGGGATTCCTACGGGATGCCTAAGAGAGCCCTGCGGAAGCCACACGAGATGCGGAGTAAACGTGGACTAAAGGCGGACTTTACGTGGACTTAGGGTGGAGTAGGAATTTTTTACGTGATTACCAGACGCGAAGAATGGCTTTTTTACCAGCAGAAACCATTTATAACACTAATTATCGAAGTTCTCCGGCCGCATCTGCGGAAACAGCAACACATCCTGGATGGAAGCAGCATTGGTCAGCATCATGCAAAGCCTGTCGATGCCGAAGCCTATACCGCTGGTAGGGGGCATACCGTATTCCAGGGCGCGGAGAAAGTCGTAGTCGATAAACATGGCTTCGTCATCTCCCCTTTCCATCAGCTTCGCCTGGTCTTCAAAGCGCTCGCGCTGATCCAGCGGATCATTCAGCTCCGTGTATGCATTGGCCATTTCCTTGCCGTTGATCATCAGCTCAAAACGCTCTACAAGCCCCGGTTTACTACGGTGCTTTTTAGTAAGGGGGCTCATTTCTACCGGGTAATCGATGATGAATGTGGGTTGTATAAAATGTTGCTCGCACTTGGCGCTGAAGATTTCATCTATCAGTTTACCCTTGCCCATACTCTTGTCGGCATGAATATGAAGTTGCGCGCATACTTCCCGCAACCCGTTTTCATCCATCCCTGAAATATCGAATCCCGTGTACTCTTTAATAGCATCGTACATGCTGATGCGCCGGTAAGGGGCTTTGAAATCAATTTCCTTATCGCCGGATATCGCTTTAGTAGTGCCATTGGTATCGATGGCCGCCTTTTCGAGCAGTTGCTCGGTGGTTTCCATCATCCACCAATAATCTTTATATGCCACGTAGAATTCCAGCACGGTAAATTCCGGGTTATGCGTTCTGTCCATTCCCTCGTTGCGGAAGTTGCGGCTGAACTCATATACCCAGTCGAAGCCCCCTACGATCAGCCTTTTCAGATAAAGCTCGTTGGCAATGCGCAGGTAGAAAGGAACATCGAGCGCATTGTGGTGCGTTACAAAAGGCCTTGCGGCAGCTCCTCCGGGAATGGACTGCAGCACGGGAGTGTCTACTTCAATAGCTCCCTTTTCGTTCAAAAAACTGCGGATGGAGTTGATAAGCCGGGAACGCTTCATGAACGTTTCCTTTACATGCGGATTCACGATCAGGTCTGCATAACGCTGCCTGTATCGAAACTCGGGATCGGTAACTTCGTCGAAGGCTTCCCCGTCTTTTTCTCTTACCACCGGCAACGGCTTCAGCGATTTAGTAAGTATGGAGAGTTCTTTCACGTGAACGGACGTTTCACCGGTTTTAGTGGTAAAAACATATCCTTTCACGCCTATAATATCCCCCAGATCTATCAGTTTCTTCCACACGATGTCGTACAAGGTTTTGTCTTCACCTGCGCAGATATCATCTCTCTTTATATACAATTGAATTTTACCCGTACTGTCTTGAATTACGGCGAAATTGGCTTTCCCCATATCTCTTACGCTCATGATGCGGCCGGCGAGGCACACATCGCTGAATGCCTCTTTATTTGCTTCCCCCTTGAAATGATCCCTGATATTTGCTGCGGAATTATTAACAGGATATAGCGGTGCGGGGTATGCATCTATCCCCAGTTTCTTCAACTCCTCTAGTTTCTCTCTGCGGATAATCTCTTGTTCCGATAAACTCATTGCACAAATTTTGAGGTGCAAAAATAGGGCAAATAGAGAGATTTGATGCTGTTATGATTTGGTTGAACATTTGCAGTACTTCATCTAAATAACTGTTTATGAAACTTGTTTTACTACCCACCCTCCTTTTAGTATTGTCCTTTACAAGCTGCGAAACATTGAAGAATTTTCCGGTGAGTTCCTCGCTGCCTGTAACCGAAAACGAAGCGGGCCAGGGGGTGCGCCAGGCCTTATCTCAGGGGGTGACCAGTGCCATATTCAATCTAAATAAACAAGATGGTTTCTTTGGTAATCAAGCTTATAAACTCTTTCTACCGGAAGATGCGCAGAAGGTGGCTTCCACCCTCAGGAACCTTGGCCTTGGCGCGCAGGTAGATAAAGCCATTTTGCAAATCAACCGGGCGGCGGAAGATGCGGTGGGATATGCGAAGCCCGTGTTTGCTGATGCCATCAAGGATATGAGCATTTCAGATGCCCTCAACATTGTTCGCGGCGGTAATAACTCGGCTACCACTTACTTCCGGGAAAAGACAAGAACAAAGCTGGTAAGCGCCTTTGCTCCTTCCGTAAAACATTCGCTCGATAAGGTGCAGGCTACTAAATACTACAGCGACCTGGTAAATACTTATAACAGAATACCCACTACTTTCAAGAAGTTAAACCCAGACCTGACCGGTTATGTGGTTGAAAAAGCGACAGACGCATTATTCGACCAGATAGCAAAAGAAGAAGCCAATATCAGGGCCAATCCTGTTGCAAGAACCACGGAGATCCTGAAGCGGGTATTCGGTATGCGGTAACGGTGAATACCTTTTTATAAAGGGCAATTCTGGTGGTAATCGATCAACTCTATGGCAGATTTCTGAAACTCGAAGCCCGAATAATGAATCACTATTTCATCGAGAACGGCATCGATCTCTTCAACGGCCATGAGGGTAACCAGGCGGGCGCGGTATTCCTTGATATTGGGCATACCCTTCAGGTAATTCGCGTAATGGCGGCGCATTTCGAAAATGCCTACGATAGGGCCCTTCCACTCCAGGGAGCGGTGCAGGTGCTTTTTGCATACTTCTATACGCTCTTCGATGGTAGGTGGCGGTAAATGCTCTCCGGTGGCGATATAATGTTTGATCTCCCGGAAGATCCAGGGATAACCGATGGCTGCCCGGCCGATCATTACCCCATCTACACCATAGCGGTTGCCATAGGTGAGTGCTTTCTCGGGAGAGTCGATATCTCCATTTCCAAAAATGGGGATCCTGATACGGGGGTTGTTCTTCACTTTACCAATCAGGCTCCAGTCGGCCTCGCCCTTATACATTTGCGCCCTGGTACGTCCGTGGATGGCAAGGGCCTGGATGCCGACATCCTGCAAGCGTTCTGCCACTTCTTCTATATTGCGGCTATTATCGTCCCACCCCAGCCTTGTTTTAACGGTAACGGGCAATCGGGTACTTTTTACTACCGCATCGGTAAGCCGCACCATAAGATCGATATCTTTCAGCACTCCGGCCCCGGCCCCTTTCAAAGCTACTTTCTTTACCGGACAGCCAAAATTGATATCGAGCAGGTCGGGATTGGTTACATCTACAATACGGGCTGCCAGGGACAGGCTTTCTTCATCTCCGCCAAAGATCTGAATGCCTACTGGCCGCTCATAATCGAATATATCCAGCTTTTTACGGCTCTTGATGGCATCCCGTATCAGCCCCTCTGAGGAGATGAATTCCGTATACATCAGGTCTGCACCATTATCCTTACACACTGCCCGGAACGGGGGATCGCTTACATCCTCCATAGGCGCAAGCAGTAAAGGAAATGCAGGAAGTTGTATATTGCCGATCTTTACCATAATCTGATTCAGTCTGCAAATATATGAACACATATCTGAAATATAAACCCGTATGGTATAGGATCATGGTAATGATCAGTTTGATTGCGGGAGCTTACCTTATTTTTGCTTTTTTCAGTCTTTTCCTGATACGTAAAATGACGGGAGCTACCATCCCCGAACTGCAGTCGCTCGATTTCACCAGCCCGGAAATGGTAAGTGTACAAAAGATACTGCTGCTGGTGCAGTCGCTGGTGCTCATCATCATCCCTTCTCTGCTATATGCTTATTTTGCGGATCCCCACCCTACCCGGTTCTTAAGGCTCGATGTTAAGCCCCGGGCCTGGCACTTGTTAGTAGCTGCGGTTATCGTATTGATCGCAATGCCCTCTGCTTTCTGGCTGGGGGAGCTCAACAAGCAGATGGATCTTTCGCGTTCTCTGCCGGCACTGGATAAATGGGTGCGGGAATCGGAAACGGAAACCAATAAACTGGTGGAAGCCATTATTGGAAAACAAGACCTGAAGAACCTTCTTATAAATATGGTACTGATGGCCCTGTTGCCCGCTATTGGCGAAGAGATTCTTTTCCGCGGGCTGATTCAGAAAGGCCTGATACGCGTGTTCCGCAAAGTATGGCCGGGCATCCTTGTATCGGCGTTTATCTTTTCATTTATACATTTCCAGTTTCTTACCTTTCTCACCAGGTTTGAGCTGGGTATTATTCTAGGGGCGCTTTTCTGGTACTCTGGCAGCCTGTGGGTACCGGTGCTGGCGCATTTTGTTTTCAACGGCATCCAGGTGTACGCTGCTTATCTACAGCCGGAGATGAAAGATGCTCCGGACTGGTCCATTTCCGCGGGCCTTGTAGGAGGAAGCTTTCTGGTAGTGCTCGTTTTAGTGATCATTCTGCGGCAAACCTCCACCGTAAACATGTACGAGGTGTACGACGACGAAGATGATTTCGGTTTCGAAGTAGGGCCTAAAGATGAATACCTGGATTAATACCTCCTTCTTCAAGATATACCGCGATTATGGCATTGAACATGCAGACTTTCAGGACACGGGCGCTTACTTCACTGGTTTTTGTACTGGTGATGTTTGCCGGGCTGCTCTGGAGTTACTGGAGCTTCTTTATATTGTTTTCCATCATCCATTTCGGCTGCTGGATGGAATACCATTACCTGATGGGGCGCATCGATAAGGAGTATGGGCAAATCACCCCGTTTCACAAATATGGAGTAATGATAGCCGGGGGCTGCCTCCTGCTCTATTTCACGAGCGATGCCTTTTCGGTCTTCGGCCTGAAACTTCCCGCAATAGGCTTATGGCTCGGGCTTATTGCTGCTTTTGTTCTGCCCATCATCGAGCTTTTGTTTGCCCGGCAGGTAGAGCTTAAAAACATCGGGTATTCCGCCCTGGGGCTCCTTTATATTTCCCTCAGCCTGGGGCTGATGATGGATCTCAGGTGTTATGGAATCAAGCTGAACCCGGATGGCACTTACAGCGATGCGCTGGCATTCGCCCTTCCATTAATACTGGTCATCGCTTTATGGATCAACGATACCATGGCATATCTTGTTGGATCTTTTATCGGCAAGACCCCTCTTACCAGGATATCGCCCAAAAAAACATGGGAAGGCACTCTTGGCGGGGTTATTCTTTGCATCGGCATAATGATAGCCGCTGGGTATATCACATCGCTTTTCCGGACGCAGGATTGGGCTATCATCGGTTTTATAGTAGCTGTAACCGCCACTGCAGGCGACCTGCTGGAAAGCAAGCTCAAAAGAATGGCAGGCGTAAAGGATAGTGGCTCGCTGATGCCCGGGCATGGAGGCTTCCTTGACCGCTTCGACTCCCTTCTGATAGCCACTCCTTTTGTGTGGGCGTATGTTAACTTGTTTATGTAGATTTGCCCCACAATCACTAAAAAAATGACGATTCACAAAGAAGGTTATCGCTCTATTGCCATAGGCGCTATCGTATTCGCTGTCATCAACCTGTTATCTTTCTATTTCATCAGCTTCTCTTACCCGCTTCTAAGCTGGCTGATCTTTATCACGTCGCTGGCATCGTTCCTGTTCCTCATATCGTTTTTCAGAATACCATCACGCTCATTAACGCTCGACACTTTAAAGGTAGTGGCACCGGCAGACGGTAAAGTGGTAGTGATAGAAGAAGCGGTAGACGAGGAGTATTTTAAAGAGAAGAGACTGCAGGTTTCTATTTTCATGAGCCCGGCCAATGTTCACGTAAACCGTAACCCGGTTACAGGTGAAGTGGTTTATAATAAATATCACAAAGGCAAGTACCTGGTGGCCTGGAACCCGAAATCGTCTACGGAAAATGAACGACATAGCGTAGTGATACGCAATGAAAACGGCGAAGTACTTGTAAAGCAGATAGCAGGAGCTTTGGCCAAACGCATCGTCAACTACCTCAAAGTAGGCGAGAAGGTGGAACAGTGCGCGGAAATGGGCTTTATAAAATTCGGCAGCCGGGTAGACTTGCTGCTTCCGCTGGGTTCTAAACTAAACGTGAAACTGAATGAAGTAGTAAAAGGCGGGGTAACGGTAATTGCTACTTTATAAAATACCTTTCAGCTCCTTCAGGGAATACACGGTATAAGTAGGCGTTATGGATCCCGGGCCGGCATTGAGATGGTTTACATGCACCTGGTCGATTCCCGCATTGATACCCCCGAGGATATCCGCTTCCAGGCTATCGCCAAGAATGATGCTTTCCGACGGACTGGCTCCCGCTTTCTGAAAAGCATAATCGAAGATCTCCTTTCTCGGTTTAAGACTATTGCTTCCTTCCGATGTAATTACTTCGCGGAAGAAAGGAGCGATTCCCGAATTTCTTATCTTGTTATGCTGTACTTCCTCGAAGCCATTGGTAATTAAATGAAGCGAATAGTTTTTATCCGTAAGATACTGTAACACTTCTATGGTGTCGGGAAAAAGCAGGGTGCGGCAGGGCAGCATGTCCACAAAGCGCTGGCCGAGATAGCGGGCCAGTTTCTCATCTCCTATTTTGAAATCTACCAGCGTCAGCCACATTCTTTTCCACCGGAGTTCTTCCGCCTTTATATGCCCGTTACGGTAACGCTCCCACAACTTGTCGTTGTATAGCAAGTAGTTTTTATGGAAAAGATCAAAATCGTGAACACCCCTTTTTTTGAGTTCCTCGCTTACATAAAGTTCCTGGAGAGTCAGCCGGCTATTGGCATCAAAGTCCCACAAGGTATGATCCAGATCGAAAAAAAGATGTCTGTATGCCATACCGCAAATTACAAAATTGTAATTTGCAGTTATGAATATTGTAATCACAGGAGCTTCTAAAGGTCTTGGCCGGGCTATTGCCGAGAAATTCGGGTCAGATAAACAGGGGCACGGCCTTTTTCTATGCGCCCGGAACGAGGAGCATTTGAAGGCTTTCGCCAAGGAATTACAGGCACGATATCCACGCACCAATGTTCAGTTTCTTGCCTGCGATCTGGGTGTAAGGGAGCAGATTGGTTTTTTTGCCGACTGGCTCATCAGGTTCAATATTCCGATCGATGTGCTGGTGAACAATGCCGGTCAGTTCGTTCCCGGCAGCCTTTATAATGAGGAAGAAGGCATTTTTGAAAAGATGATGCAGGTAAACCTTTATTCAGCTTACCATCTCACAAGGGCTCTTTTACCTTCTATGATGGAGCGTAAAAAAGGCCATATTTTCAATATGTGCTCCGTGGCCTCGCTTCAGGCTTATGCCAACGGAGGTTCTTACAGCATCAGCAAGTTTGCCTTACTCGGGTTTAGCAGAAATCTGCGGGAGGAAATGAAACCCCACGGCATCAAGGTTACGTCGGTAATTC
>JACMJX010000116.1 GCA_014380425.1 Chitinophagaceae bacterium
AATGCATCTCATGAATTCCGGACACCGATAGCAACCATTCTCGGTGAGGCGGAACTTGCCATTTCTGCACCACGCACCGCTGAAGAATTAAAGACGGCCATAACGATCATACATAAACAGGCGGAAAAGATGCGGCATCTCTCCAATAACCTGCTCAACTTGGCTCAAACAGGCTTTGATGGCAAGCGCCAGGAATGGAAAATGATAAGAGTGGATGAATTGATGTGGAATGTTAAAGAAAGTGTAGAAGAAATCACCAATTCCTGTTCACTGTATATGCGGTTGGACAAACTGCCCGAATCTCCCGAAGATCTTTTAGTAAAGGGAAATGAGCAACTACTTAAACTCGCTATTAGTAATATAGTGCTTAATGGTTGTAAGTACTCCGGTAATAAGCCGGTAAACCTTACCATCATGAAAGTGGAGGAGTATATTCATATTGTTGTGGAAGATGAAGGTATAGGAATACCGCAGTTGGAGTTAGATCATATATTCGAGCCTTTCTTTCGTGCGTCCAATTCACTAAAATTCGAAGGTTATGGTATTGGGCTTCCATTAAGTCTTAATATAATACGACGACATCATGGAATGATAAAAGTAAGCTCATCTGAAGGGCGCGGTACAAAGGTTGTAGTAGCCCTTCCTGTTAGTAAAGAATAGCTATTCAAACAGGTGCATTCTAATCGTTTTCTAATCAACTTTTAATTGCACTCTAATCCCATTCTTAGGAAGTTATAATAACGGCTCTTCATCTTTGTGGTAATTAATCATACTAAATTTATTACAATGAAAAATGTATTAATACCCACCGATTTTACGCCAGAATCTTTACAATTGATCAACCAGATACCTATGGTAATGCAGGGAGAAAGGTGTAATGTCATTCTATTCCATGCATTCGATATGCCTTCTAACGAAATGGATCTGATTTTTATCGGACGCGAGCGGATCTATAAAGAATATCTTACCGAAGCCTTTCGGGCTCAATGCAAGAAGATCCGGAATTTACATTTCGATGCCATAGCAGCTATATGTGTAAAATGTATGTATGGTAATAACGTAAGAGTGTTCAGGAACTTTGCAGAAGCCAATGCGATCGACCTGATTATGGTGCGGGATAACCTGGATCTGGCAATGCCACATAAGTACAGCATTCACCCTGTGTCGATTCTTAAAAAATCTGGTATTCCTGTTATACTCGCTTCGGATGTTCAAGTAGGCAAAGTGGCCATTTTCAAACGCGACTCTTACCAGCTCACCAAATTCTGACCTAGGGTCACAATCACCTTCTTTCAAAAGAAATATATGTTACTAAAAGAAAATATTCCATTTAAATATGTGTTTGGAAAGATCAAGTACGAGGTGTTGTTTATTACTTCGTACGCGGTGATAATCGCAGTTCTCTATAACAATTTTCATTATACCCGCATCTCTATACCTTTAGCCGTACCGGCTATATTAGGTACGGTGATATCTTTACTTCTGGGGTTCAGAAGTAACCAGGCCTATGACCGTTGGTGGGAAGCCCGGCATATCTGGGGCGGAATTGTAAATGATTCCAGAACGCTTACCCGCCAGCTGATCTGTTTTACGGAAACAGCCTATCCGGGAGACGCTATTCAAGCTTTCCGGGAGCGGTTCATAAAAAGGCAAATGGCCTGGAACCATAGCCTTGACAGGCATCTGAGAAAAATGAATTCGAGAGAGGGCTTAGATAAGTTTATTTCAAAAAGAGAACTTGAGTTCGTGCTTCATTACGATAATGTGCCCTTAGCATTAATCGATCTCCATGCGCGCGACCTTAACAAGGCGCTTGAAATGGGATGGGTTAATACTTATCAGCAGGTGGAGCTGGATCGAACGATCAGCCGACTCAATGATGCCATGGGCAAATGCGAGCGGATCAAGAATACTGTTTTCCCGGTTACTTACAGCCAGTATATACATTTATCACTTATGCTTTTTATCGGGTTGCTGCCATTTGCAGTAATACAATATTTCGGCATACTGGAAGTGCCTGTAGTGGTCGCCCTCGCTTCCTGCTTCCTGCTCATTGAAAAAATGGCTATTCATCTTCAGGATCCATTTGAAAACAAGCCTACGGACACCCCGATGACGGCAATATCCCGCCAGATCGAAAAGGATCTGCACCAGATGCTGAAGGATCAAGAGGTGCCCGAGGAACTGGAGCAGCACGGCCGGAGATACTACGTTCTATAGGGTAAGCGCCCAGGTATACCTGCTATACACCCCCAATATCGAAAGTTTGCCTGAGTGTATTATGCAATTTGCTATTTTCCTGCATCTTACCCGGAAACAGCAACCATGCAAACATTTATCAGTATAGCAGAACCCTGTAACGAAAACTGGGATAAGATGCAACCCAATCAACAGGGAAGACACTGCCTGTCTTGCTCCAAAACCGTAGTAGACTTCACTGGCTGGGACACACCTGATATTGCAGCTTACCTTTTGAACCCAGCCAATAAGAAAGCCTGCGGGCGGTTTTACGACACTCAGTTAAACGTGCCCATTTTACCCCAAAAGGAAGAATGGATCCATTGCATACAGAGATCCTGCCTTTCCGGCGCAAAGAAGGTTGCCGCCATCATTGTTATAGTGTTTGGCCTTACGCAAACGGCTTGTCAGAAATTATCCACCCCCGGCAAAGCAATCACCCCGCCGATAGAAAAGACCATCACGCTCGGAGTACCGTTACCGGAAAACACGGAGTATATGCGTATGGGCGAAACGATGATATTGATTGACGAGCCTGCTACAAAAGATTCCATCCCAAAGTGCCAACCAGATACCGCCATTAACAAGACGATCAAGATAGGTAAAGTAGCCGCTAGAAGCCGCTAGAAACAGGTAATTTGGGAGTAATTGCAGCTAGTTGTATTTGAACAGGTAGCTGGTTCAATAGGTTCTTGCGGCGAATAGTGCGCGAAAATTGCGAAGTGCTCCCAGGACACTGCGGTTAGAGATATACAGCATTTTATACAGGAAAGACTTTTAGTTAAAGAAGATGCCGGGGGGAAGAAGTACGAGCTATATGCTACAGGAGTACTAGAACGAAGCAATAAAATTTATTTGACACCTGAAACGTTTCGTGTTACATTTACAATATGATCGTCAGTTTTCAGCACAAAGGGCTAAAGACTTTTTACGATAAGGGGAATGCCGCAAAGCTGCAACCCCAACATATCGGCAAAATCCGTCTTATCCTAACCCGTTTAGAGGCGGCCGTTGCCCCCAGCGATATGAATGTTCCGGGCTACGGTCTGCATCAATTGACGGGGGAGTTAAAAGATTTTTGGTCGGTCAAAGTAGACAAGAACTACCGAATTATTTACCGCTTTGTTGGTGAAAATGCCTACGACATTGATTATTTAGATTACCATTAAAGGTGAAACTATGAGTATGTTTAATCCAGCCCATCCGGGCGAACTGATCCGCGAGACCCTGGACGGCCTGCGCGAAGAAACAGGCAAGAAATTGACCATTGAAGAAGTGGCGGCAGGGTTGCAGACCACCCGCAAAACCCTTTCGGCCATTATCAATGGCAAGCAAAGTGTTACACCAGAAATGGCACTTAAGCTCGGCAAGGCGTTCAATACTACACCTCAATTTTGGCTGCATGCCCAGGAAAACTTCGATCTGGCGCAAGCCAGACAATATACCAATATTAAATCGGTAAAAGTTTTCTGGAAGCACAGGCCAGCAATTTAAATTAAGTGCAATTTAAATACAATGTAAAAGACAAATGCCGTATGTGAAAAAGACCTGTCTAATATCCCCAAACTTGAAACTACTCAAAGATACTATTACCTATTAAGTGCTGCTGGTCAACTAACCGTTGTGGAAAACTAAGTGATCTTGTAAATCTTTGATTTATAAAAGATTAATTCTTTCAGGAAATAACTGTCACAGTCGAAAAATTATTTATTCTATTAGGACATGGAAAAGTTTATAAAACTCTGATAAGAGAAATTGTTGTACTAATGGTATATCTAGAACAAAAAAAGCTTTCAGATCTCTCTGAAAGCCTATTACCCTTGTGGTGTGGGCCGGGGTTGAACCGGCGACACATGGATTTTCAGTCCATTGCTCTACCAACTGAGCTACCGCACCTTTTGTTGGGGCAGCAAAAATAGGAGTTTTGAGCTAAACACGAAAAAAAACTTACTACATCCCGTACTGGCTTAAAAACTTGATGCGCATGATCTTCAACTGCTCCCAGGTATAGTCTCCATCAGCAAGCTCCTGCTGCGCCACCTGCAAGCTGCTGGTTTCGCAACTCTTGAAATACTCAAGTATCTCTTCACGCTCATATTCATCCACCATTTCATCGATGGCGTAATCCAGGTTCAGCTTTGTGCCGCTGGCAGCTATCGTCTCCATTTCCTCCAGCAATGCATCCAGCCGCAAGTCTTTGTTCTTGGCAATCGTTTCGAGAGAAATCTTCTTATCTGTCTGCTGAATGATATATACTTTTAGTCCGCTTTTGTTTACTACGCTCTTCATTATAAAGTCGTCCGGGCGCTCGATATTGTTCTCTTCCACGTACTTGGAAATCAGCTCCACGAAAGGTTTTCCATAGCGAAGCGCTTTCCCCTTACTCACCCCCTGGCATTTCTCCAGTTCTTCAGTAGTAGTGGGGTATA
Source organism: Chitinophagaceae bacterium (assembly GCA_014380425.1). Taxonomy (GTDB): domain Bacteria; phylum Bacteroidota; class Bacteroidia; order Chitinophagales; family Chitinophagaceae; genus JADCRZ01. The sequence continues at coordinate 4,668 of JACMJX010000116.1, forward strand.
AGGTAGCCATATCCTGCAATGAAGTTTCGAGGAAGATCACGAAAGGAGGCAGCTTTCTTTTCTTGGCTTCCTGCTGCCGCAGTTCCTTCAGCATCTCGAAAAGCTTTTCGTCCGTTACCGCAGCACCAACGTTTTCCGAGGCACTGCCTTCGTCATCATCCTCCGCATTAGCGTCTTCAAAAAGATTGTTCATTGCTATTTTGAAAGATGTAGGCTTCTTAAGGAATTTCTCACCTTTGGCCGTTAGCTTCAAAACACCATATTCTTCAATATCTTTCTGTAGAATTCCTTCCAGAAGTAATTGCCGGATGAGGGAATGCCAGAAATGTTCCGCCTCGCTTTTCCCGATCCCGAATTCCGGAAGCTTCTCATGGCGATACATCTGGATCTGAGGGGTGAGCTTGCCCGTTATAATGTTGATGGCATACTCCATAGGAAAGCGCTCGTCAAGCGCCTTAACAGCCTTCAAAGCCTTAACAGCATTATCCTTTGCCTCAACTCTTTCCTTCGGACTCTTGCAGTTGTCGCAATTGCCGCAATTCTCCTGGGTATATTCCTCACCAAAATAGCTCATCAGCGTTTTCCGCCTGCAAACGCCGCTTTCGGCATAAGCTACCGTTTCGGCTATCAGCTGCGCACCTACTTCTCGTTCGCTTAAGGGTTTATCGCGCATTAGATGTTCCAGCTTCGATACATCTTTATGAGAGTAGTAAAGAATGCATTTACCTTCCAGTCCATCACGGCCACCACGGCCCGTTTCCTGGTAATAGTTTTCGATCGATTTAGGGATATTATAATGAATCACGAACCGCACATCAGGTTTGTCGATACCCATCCCAAAAGCGATAGTAGCTACAATCACCTGCACATCCTCATTAAGAAACAAATCCTGCCGGTTGGCGCGCAGTTTACTGTCGAGCCCTGCATGGTACGCAACGGCTTTAATGCCATTGACAGTGAGCATATCTGCCAGTTCCTCCGTGGTTTTGCGATTCAGCGTGTAAATGATCCCGCTTTTCCCCTTATTCTGAAGAATAAAGCGAACGATGTTTTTGATTGTATCTTCTCTATTGATCTTTGGCAGAATTTCATAAGTAAGATTCGGCCTGTTAAAGGAGGAGATGAAGATATTCGGCTCCCGCAGCCCCAGGTTTTTAACGATATCGCTTTGTACTTTGGGAGTAGCCGTAGCCGTAAGTGCAATCACTGGTATCTTCTCGTCAATTATGTCCATCATTTCCCGCAACCTGCGGTATTCCGGACGAAAATCATGACCCCATTCGGAAATACAATGTGCTTCATCTACTGCAAAAAACGAAAGAGGAAGTTCTCTGAAGAAATCGAGATTCTCCTGCTTAGTAAGCGTTTCCGGCGCCACGTACAACAGTTTCGTTTTGCCTGAAGTGAGGTCGCTTTTTACCTGTACCGTTTCCTTTTTGGTGAGGGTAGAGTTAAGAAAATGCGCTACATTATCCCTGCTGCTATAGCTTCTCACCAGGTCTACCTGGTTCTTCATGAGCGCGATGAGGGGTGAAACCACCACTGCCACACCCTCGCTAATCATCGCCGGTAACTGGTAGCAGAGGCTTTTACCACCGCCAGTAGGCATTATCACAAATGTATCCTTACCATCGAGTACCGACTGTATAATAGCCTCCTGAGGCCCTTTAAAGGCATCAAACCCAAATTGAGCCTGTAATTGGGCGGAGAGTGCAGAAATTGGTTCGTTATCTGAAGCTTTTTTAACAGGTCTTGTCGCAGATGTTGTTTTTGAAGTCGCTTTTGTCGCTTTTTTAGTTGTTGCTGTCGCCATTCTATAATATTTGCATTCGCACGGTTTAAAAAGGTAGATTTTTTTTCAGGGTCAGCGAAGCTACAAAAAAATAAGCGGTAAACAAAGAGAATATGGTGAGCGGCGAAGGCAGTCTGACCCACGTAAAGAAACAACCCAGATCGCTCCCGTATGCTACATAGGCACTAACAACAGCACAGAAAGTTAGATTCGCCTTAATCCACTACTTTTGCGCTGCACTCATGAAAAAAGAAGACATTTACGGGATTGCTTTAAGAACGATAGACGTAGAAACCCAGTCTATTGCAGAATTGCGTGCTTACATAAACGACGATTTCATCCATGCAGTGCAAACGGTTTTCGCCTCCAAAGGCAGGCTGGTGGTAAGCGGTATCGGCAAAAGTGCCATCATAGCGCAGAAAATTATGGCCACCCTCAACTCTACCGGAACTCCTGCGCTCTATATGCATGCCGCCGATGCCATACATGGCGACCTTGGCATGATCCGCGAGGAAGACATGGTGATGGTAGTAAGTAAAAGCGGCAACAGCCCCGAGATTAAAGTACTCGTTCCCTTGGTTAAAAGCTTTGGCAATACCCTGATAGGGATGGTGGGTAATATGCAGTCTTTCCTGGCTAAAAACGCCGATATTGTTTTAAACACCACTGTGAGTAAGGAGGCATGCCCCAATAACCTGGCGCCAACAAGTAGCACCACTGCGCAGATGGTAATGGGCGACGCCCTGGCGGTATGCCTGATGGAACTCAGGGGCTTTTCCGGCGACGACTTTGCCAAATTTCACCCGGGCGGTATGCTGGGCAAGCAATTGTACCTGCGGGTAAGAGATCTTTTTATGGATAATGAAAAGCCCGCTGTACATGCCGGCCATTCGTTGAAACAGGTGATCCTCGAAATGACGCGTACCAGGCTCGGGGCAACGGCGGTAATAAATGAAGAAGGAGACCTGGTAGGCTTTATTACGGATGGCGACCTGAGAAGAATGCTTCAGAAAGATGTATCTTTTAATGATATCACTGCTGAAGATATTATGACAAAAACCCCCAAAACCATCCACCCGGATGAGCTGGCCGTGCAGGCGCTGGATCTGCTGCGCAAGCATAGCATCACCCACCTGGTAGTGGCGGAGGGAAGAAAATATTCCGGTATTTTGCACCTTCATGATCTTGTAAAAGAAGGCTTGATTTAAGAAGGATAAATAAAAAGTATGAACAAACATCATTATGTAGCCATTATGGCCGGGGGCATAGGAAGCCGTTTCTGGCCTATCAGCCGCACCGGCTATCCCAAGCAGTTCCTCGATATCTTAAAAACAGGTAAAACGCTCATTCAATGGACGTTCGACCGGTTTGCGGAATTCATCCCTATAGAGAACATCTTTGTAGTTACTTCCAACGAGTACTCGGAGATCGTGAAGCAGCAACTGCCACACATTCTTCATGAGAACATTCTCGGCGAGCCGTCTCGCAAAAACACGGCGCCCTGCATTGCCTATATCTCTTTCAAACTGATGCAGAAAGATCCGCTGGCGTCGCTTATAGTAGCTCCTTCAGATCATCTTATTCTCGATAATACGGCATTCAAGAAAGTATGTGTGGAAGCGCTCAGCTTCGTTAACAAGCACAACGCATTTATTACCCTGGGCATCAAGCCTACGCATCCCAATACGGGCTACGGTTACATTCAGTACGAGCAACAGGGTGTTTCTGATAATGTGTACGCAGTAAAAACATTCACCGAAAAGCCCAATGCAGAACTTGCGAAGACATTTCTTGCAAGTGGTGATTTTCTCTGGAACGCGGGTATTTTCGTATGGCAGGTTAAGAACATCATAACTGCGTTTGAGAAATACCTGCCGGAAATGTATGAAGTATTCTCTGCGGAGGCCGATAAATTCAACACACCGCAGGAAAAAGCCTTAATTGCAGAAATCTACCCGCAATGCAGCAATATCTCTATCGACTTCGGCATCATGGAAAAAGCGGATAACGTATATGTAATTCCATCTTCTTTTGGATGGAGCGACCTGGGCACCTGGAACAGTGCTTATGAAAACCTGGAAAAAGACGGGCTGGATAATGCTATAGCCGGCGATCACGTGATCGTGATCGATTCCATTAATTGCATGGTGCATAAATCGACCGATAAGCTGATGGTACTTCAGGGGCTTCAGGATTATATAGTGGTGGACACCGAGGATGTAATGATGATTTGCAGAAAAGATAAAGAACAGGAGATAAAGGATTATGTGGCCGAAGTGCGGAAGTTAACGGGCGATAAATTCATCTAGCATGCCGGCAGCGAGCAATATCCTTTTCATGGATATAGAAACAGTACCCGTTTATTCCTGCTTTGGTGAAGTGCCAGACCAGTGGAAATTCTTATGGGGCAAAAAAGCAGATAGCCTTATAAAGGATCGTGAAAAAGACAATGCCGAAACTATCTACAACAGGGCAGGCATGTATGCCGAGTTCGGTAAAATAATATGTATCAGTTGCGGAGTGATCAATGGTACTGGTGAGGATCGCAAGCTGACGCTTAAATCCTTCTATGGCGATGATGAAGCGGAATTGCTGAAAGGTTTCTGCGAACTGCTCAACAAGTGGGCAGGGAGAGATAAGGTATTATGTGCGCACAATGGTAAGGAGTTCGATTTTCCGTTTCTTGTAAGACGTATCATTATCAACAGGCTCCCTATTCCTGTATTATTGCAACTGTCTGGTAAAAAGCCCTGGGAAATACCGCATTTCGATACGCTTGACATGTGGCGGTTTGGTGATTACAAAAGTTATATATCGCTTAACCTGCTGGCCTGCACGCTCGACGTACCCACACCCAAAGACGATATAGATGGCAGCATGGTCTGGAGGGTTTATTGGGAAGAAAAAGATCTTGAAAGGATCGTTACTTACTGCCAGAAAGATGTTATTACCGTTGCTCAGGTATATCTGCGGCTGGCAGGTGAAACACTTATCAAACCGGAAAGCATCGAAATAAAACGATAGCAGCCCGGGAAGGTTAACCTAAAGATCATTGCCGGCGTACAAAGGCATGGCATAGCATAAGGGCTTTTCTTTATATTTGCAGACACTTAAAAATCATTATCATGGCACGTAACGCAACAGCCGTTTGGAACGGTTCAGGAAAAGAAGGCAGTGGTCATATTACAACTGCCAGCAGCGTACTAAATAAAACGCAGTATTCCTTCAAGTCCCGTTTTGAAGAAGGCGTCGGTACCAATCCGGAAGAGCTGGTAGCAGCAGCACATGCGGGCTGTTTCACCATGAAGCTCACCTTTGTGCTGGGGGAAGCGGGTTTTACTGCCGATGAACTGGAAACAAAATGCGAGATCACCTTTGTTAATGGTGAAATTACCCGTTCTCACCTGATTCTTAAAGCTAAAGTGCCAGGCATCACCCAGGAACAGTTCGACACTGCAACTGCAGATGCAAAAGCGAATTGCCCTATCTCCAAGTTGTTGAAAACGGAAATTACGCTCGAAGCTACATTAGCATAAGCAACTACTGGTTTACCGGGAAGGACATATCTTTTTTCGCTTTGCGTAAATGGGATCTGTCCTTTTTTTTGATCTTTGCCGCATGTCTTTACCTCGTAAGAAACCTCTCTGGCACAAGATCCGCAACACATTCATCGACATCCATTTATGGCTTGGAATAGGAAGCGGAATAATTCTTTTTCTAGTATGCCTCAGTGGTACTATCTATGCTTTCAGTACCGAGATCCAGGAGATGATGGCTCCCCAGCGTTATACGGTAAAGGCAGCGCCGGGGGCTGTTCGATTGCCTGCCGATAGCATAGTAGCTAAAGTAAGCCAGCAGGTAAAAGGCAAAATACTGTTCATCAGCATTCCTGCCGATAAAGCCCGCACCTGCCAGGTAAGCATCCTCGAAAGTAAAAAGGAGGGCGGCAGGGCAATGAAAGAAGCTGCTATCGCAGGCAAGCAAAAGGGAGGTAAAGAGTCTCCGGAAAAAGGACGTGAAGGAAAAGCCCCAAGGGGCACCGTGTATTTTATAGATCCGTACACGGGAATGATAAAGGATAAAGCAGATAACGGCTCGCCCTTCTTTCTGGCCATGTTCCGTTTGCACCGTTGGCTGCTTCTCGATCAGGAAATAGGAAGGCCGATAGTAGGTTGCGCAACACTTATCTTTGTATTCATCATCATTACCGGCCTCGTTATCTGGATTCCCCAAAGAGTAAGAAGCTGGAAGCAGGGTTTAAAGATAAAGTTTAGCGGCAACTGGAAGCGCATCAATCATGATCTTCATAATTCATTGGGCTTCTATTCTTCTTTTTTGTTGCTTATCATGGCTCTTACCGGGTTAACCTGGTCGTTCCCCTGGTATAAGGATGGCGTTAATAAATTGCTGGGTGCTTATAAGCCGGGCAACGCGCGGGGAGAGAAGCCGTTGAAATCGGTTATTCCTGTTGGTGACAGCATCTTCCATTTCCCGATGCAGCCGCTTTCAACCTACCTGCAGCGGGCAGACAGGGTGCTTTCTTATGAGGGCAATTACATGCTTACGTATCCGGCTGATTCGGCTGCCACGGTTTCACTTACCAAAACGCATGTTGGCTTTTTTGCGCCCGTTGCGGGCGATAAAATGCAGTTCGATCAATATAGCGGGAAAGTGCTGAAGACGGAGATCTTTAGAGATAAACCTCTGGGGCAAAGAATATCGGGCTCTTTCAGGGCGCTTCATGTAGGGAATGTATATGGCATGTTTACGAAGATACTGTACTTTATAGCCTGCCTTATTGCCACCAGCCTGCCTGTTACAGGAACGCTTATCTGGATCAACAAATTAAAGATCAAAAGGCGAAAGAAAGTAGGGCCTATAGTTGCTGGTCATCGTCCCTAATGCCCTATCTACCTCCCACTCCCAACACCGTTGAGAGCGTATGATTATAGATTGTAAGTTGAACCGCTCCTACCGCCCTTGGCACATTCCCAGAATTTAGGGGATATAGGTTGTTTTCTGGAAGAAACAGCAGTTACTAAAGCCTGGATGTATTCATAGCCGGTAACCAATCCCACTGCCCGGAAATGCACTAATGCAGCAGCTTGTTTGTTCCGGAAAACAACCTATATCCCCTAAATTCCAGGCGGGATGTTACTTATCAGCTTCAACACTAACTACCAGTCGTAGTTATTCAGCTTCTGCCACTACTTCATTTACTTCGGGGATCATGCGTTTCATCATTCCTTCTATACCTGCTTTCAGTGTAATCATGGAGGATGGGCATCCTGAGCAGGAGCCTTGAAGCATCAGGTTTACAACGCCTTCATTGTAGCTCTTGAACTGAATGGCACCGCCGTCCATTTCAACCGCGGGCTTTACGTAATTTTCAAGAAGCTCCTTAATGCGCTTCACTACATCGTCATCGTCGGCGCTAATGGTGTTTCCCTCAGATTTTATGATTACCACATCTTCTTCATTAACTACCGGCTTGCCTTCTTCAAGATATTCTTTGAGGAACTGGCGAATGGCTGGTATTACATCAGCCCATTCCGTTTCGGGAGTTTTTGTAAGGGTAACAAAATTGCTTGCTATAAAAACACTTCTGACAAACGGAAAGCCGAAAAGCTCGTTGGCAAGGGGGGATGGTTTGGAAGATTCCACATCCGGGAAATCGATGCTTTTACCAGGGTATAAAAGCTTATTGGCCACAAACTTCATCGTTTCCGGGTTCGGGGTCATCTCAGTATATATGCTGATCATTGGATTGCCTGTTTTTATCATAACGCGCTACTTTGTGTAAAAATAACAAATTTAGCGGCAGAATGTTACGATTTAACAGGATTACTGCTCCTGCAAAGTCCTATGCCGATGAGAAGGGTCTGATGACAACCGGGTGCCATGATCGCAATCGGTGCTATGGCAGTGATTGGCCTTTTTGCAGTACCTGTAATTATAGAAATGCGCTGCTACGATGGCAATTACAGCGGGAATCAAGAGCCAAAGCTCGGCCTCATGCCATCGCTGTTTGGCAAAAAGAAACGTAATGCCCAGCAGAAATATGACTAAAGGAGTCAGGCGGTGATGGTGCTTCCGGAAGCCGTGATAGAGGGAATAGACGCCAATAGCCAATGCAATAAAGATCATGGCATATTCAAGGAGAACATTGTGAACTAAGCTTACACCGAAAATGGCCGGACTTGTAAGCAGCAGGGGAAGCACGGCGCAGTGAATGGCGCAGGCCACCGAAGTTGTAATACCCAGAACATCCCAGTTTATCTTAAATGCCATAAGGAAATGTAAATATACGTTCTTATGCAACTTTGTTGCAAAGTTTTTTTCCACTTAACCCTTACCTTTGCATAATGAGCAAAAAGGCAATCTTTTACATAAGTTTTTTTGTAGTGCTTATCGTGGGGTTTTACTTCGCCATCACAAAGCTGATGCCTGGGTACGGAGAGAAAAAACTACCGGTTCTTAGCTACGTACAACCGTTTAGTTTCCTGGATCAGAGGGGTGATTCAGTTACCCAGCGAAACGTGGAAGGTAAAGTGTATGTGGCGGAGTATTTTTTTACTACCTGCAAAGGGATTTGCCCGAAAATGAATACGAATATGAAGAAGATTTACGAAGCCTATAAGGATGAAGGGTCGTTTCTTATTCTTTCGCATACGGTAGATCCCGATACGGACAGTGTAGGCCGCCTGAGAGAATATGCCGATTCCATGCAGGTAAAAGCCAGTAAATGGTTGTTCCTCACCGGTAGAAAAGACAGTCTCTACCGCGCGGCACGCCTGAGTTATATATTAGACGATCCTAAAAATGACAATGGTAAAACGGAGGATCAATTCATTCACACACAATTCTTTGCATTGGTAGATAAAGCGGGCCGTGTAAGAAAGATCTACGACGGGCTTAAAAAAGACGAAGTGGATGAACTTTCCAAAGATATCAACAGGGTATTGAATGAAAAGAGCACGGGTACATTTTCTAACTCCTTGTTTACCAATAATCCGAATTAGGCATGGGAAGTGAAATTCTAAGAATTCTAAAGAACAATGACCTCAGCAGCACAGAAAGCAGAAGGAGAATTCTGGAGATCTTTCTTGCTAATAAAGGAGCGATGGCTCACAGCGATATAGAGAAAAAGTTTGGCGAGAAAATAGACCGTGTAACCGTCTACCGCACATTGCAAACCTTTTTAACCAAGGGAATCATACATACCATCCCTACTGCAGATAGTTCGGTACAATACGCGCTTTGAAAAAACGACTGTAGCGAGGGCCGTCACCACGATGATCACGTGCATTTTATGTGCGATGAGTGCGGCAGCACAGTATGCCTGGACGATGTGAATACACCGGCCCTCAAACTGCCAAAAGGCTTTAAACCTAAGCAGGTGGATGTAGTAGTAAGTGGCACCTGCAAAAACTGTAATTGAATAATATTTTGGTATAGCCCGCTTCGTACCCTCCTCGTACCTTGTTCGCAATTGTTCGGGGGTTGTTCGGGATTTTGCGAACAACCCCCGAACAAATAGCGAAGGGGGTACGAACGAAAACAGTCTCCCTGAAATAATTACCTAAATCAAATCAACTGCCTGTATTCTTCGTTCACTACATCTATAAGTGTTTTGATTCGGTCGGCAGAGAAATTAAATTCCAGGCCGGCTGCTTTGTATAGTTCCGGGAGCGTTTTAGTGCCGCCCAGGCTCAGCGCGTTGATATAATTGTCAAGTGCAATATCCTTATTCTCTTTAAACTGCTTCCACATTCCCAATGCACCTAGCTGTGCTATTCCATATTCAATATAGTAGAAGGGAACTTCGAAAAGGTGAAGCTGGCGCTGCCAGCCGTACCGCCGATATTCTTCCAGGCCGGAGAAGTCTATGACGCCCGAGGAAAACTCGTTCAGGATTTCCATCCATTTATCACTTCTTTCTTCCAGGGTATGGGAGGGGTGCTCATATATCCAGTGCTGAAACTTGTCGATAGTGGCTATCCAGGGGAAAATTGTGATCACCCGTTCCAACTGGTGTTCTTTTGCGCGCTTGAGTTCTTCTTCATTATCGAAGAAAGTATCCCAGTAATCCATGCTGAAAAGCTCCATGGACATACTGGCCACTTCTGCTATTTCCATGGGATACTCCTTGAAAGCACTCAACTCCAGCGGGTGAGAAAGAAAAGAATGGACGGCGTGGCCGCCCTCATGCACCATAGTGGTAACATCACCCATTTGCCCTGCGGCATTCATGAAAATAAAGGGTGCTCCGCTCTCTGCAAGCGGGCAGTTGTATCCTCCCGGTGCCTTGCCTTTGCGGCTTTCCAGGTCAAGATGCCCCATCTCTTTCATTTTCTCCAGGCATTCTGCGAAAAAAGGCCTTAGCTTGGTAAAGCAAGCCATTGTTTTCTGCAATAGCTCTTCGCCGGTGGCAAAGGGCGTAAGTGGTTTAATGCCTGCAGGTTCTGCTTCCACATCCCAGGGACGTAAGGTGTCGACACCGAGCTTTTTTCTTTTGTTTTCGTAGATCTTATCCACCAGGGGAAGTACATGCAGCTTTACCGCTTCATGAAACTGGTAGCAATCTTCTTTAGTGTAATCGAAACGACCCATCTCCACAAACTTGTAATCCCGGAAATTGGGGAAACTGGCATTCAGGGCTACCTGATGCCGCTTTTCAACCAGTTGGGAAAACAGCTGGTTCAGTTCGTCCTTGCTCTCATGCCTTCTTTTCTGAATTTTCAGGTAAACTTCCTCACGAACTGCCCTGTCTGGCTGCTCCAGAAACTTGGAAGCCTGTTGCATTGTGTATTCGCGGCCATTTACTTCGATAGTCATTTTACCCGAAATAACCCCGAAGTTTTGAGCGAGTACGCTAAGTTCTGCCTGTATGGGAATATTCTCGGTGCGAAATAGCTCGATACTTTTCCTGACAGAGCGCAGGTAAGTAAAATACTTAGGCCCGTTCAATTGCTCTGTAAAGGGGCTATTGACCAGTTTTTTATTCAGGAGATCTGCGTAGGGCTGTATCTTCGGCTGAATTTCGAGTACGAAATAGTGAAAAGCCCGCTCCAGTTCCTTGTTTTCCGTGTCGCAGGTCATTCTTATCTGTCGCCAGCAGGCATCTTCACTTACAACCGCCTCTAGTTCGCTGGAGTCTAGCATCCAGTTTTCCAGGTCTTCCTTAGAACCGATCTTTCTTTCCGCGAGGTCTTTCAGGTAAGGTTCCAGGTGTTCCCAGTCGGTGATAGTAAAATCCTCTGGCAAAAAATGTCTATCCAGTTTACTGATATCAGCACTATGCTTCATAAAAATTCTGTTTGTAATGAGGAAGTTTATTCTTCCGCTTTCTTCTTCTTGGCAGGGGCTTTCTTCTTGGGCGCTTCTGCTGTTTCGGCAACTACGTCAGTGGTTTCGGCCACTTTCTTTTTAGCGGGCTTTTTCTTTTCAGCCTCCGGCTTTTCTACGATTTCAACAACGGAGGGAGCAGATTGTTGGGCAAGCTCCGCTGTCTCTTCTTCCGGCTCTTCCGTTATTTTAAACTCGACATCATTTTTGCTGAGTACTTCATACCATTTCAGCATTTTCTTCATATCGCTGGCGTACACCCTTTCAAAATCCATAGAGGGGAAGGCGGTTTCGAAATACTTCTTCACCGCTGCCGCATCTTTATTATCGGGGAGAGTGGCACCAGAGTCCTTCATGGCTTTGAATACGTCTACAAGATTTACATTATCCGTAGTAGTATATACTTCTATAGTTTCCAGATGAGAGAAGTTGTGAACACGGCTGGAAACGAATTTAGTAATTTTATCGTCCAGCGATCGAACCAGTGCACCGTCGGTTTTACTTGAAACCAGTTCAAACAATCCGGGCAACCCCGTAACTGCAATAATCTTGTTATAATCCATATTTATATTTTGAGAGAGCTGCAAATTAAGGCAAATATATTGAATGCTACCGGGCCGGGAAGATGGTGCCAAAAAATTGCTGCATGTCTATCCAGCTGGTAGAATCCGCTTGCTGATTATAGGCGATGGGAATATTAAACTTCTTTCCTTTTTCCGTGGCATCCGGGTTGGTAAAGGCATGAACGGCATCCGGATAGGCTTTAAAAGTATAGTTTGCGCCAATAGAATCCATCTGCTTTTTAAAGGTGGTAACTTCCTCCGGTTTCACGAAAGGATCAACGGCTCCGTGACACACAAGCACTTTTGCTTTCAGAAGCTTTGCATCTGGAGCGGCGCCGGCAAGATTGCCATGAAACACTACTATTCCCTTAAGGTCTTCCCCCAGTTTTGCTACATTCAGCGCTACGGACCCGCCGAAACAGTAGCCGATAGCGGCAATATTGGCGGTATCTACCTGCGGATAAGTCTTAAGTTTTGCAAGAGCAGCATCTACGCGAGATTTAGTCAGCACCAGGTTGGTGTAGAAAGGTTCGGCCAGCGTTCCGGCGTCTTGAGGATTGTCAGCGGTCTTTCCTTCACCGTACATATCCACTACCAGTGCCACATACCCGAGTTCGGCCAGCCGACGGGCTCTTTTCCGGGTGTAGTCTGTTACGCCCCACCACTCCGGTACTACAAGAATGCCCGGCCGTTTGTAGTCGCTACTGTCGCTATAGGCTATAAAACCCTTCAACTGTATGCTATCCGCTCCATAAGTAATGTTTTCTTCCTTGTAACTGGCTGCGGCTGTTTCAGTTGTTTCGGTTTTTGCTGCCTGCTGGCCATTATTACAGGCTGTAATAGCTAAAAAGAGGGCGGCCATCAGGCCTGTTGCTACTCGTATTTGTATTTTCATGAACCTAAAGTTCTGTAAAAGTTTTGGAATGAGGAGTTGTGGGAAAGAAATGATTTTGTATTTTTTAACGGGAAAGGTAGATGCCTTACCGGGATAATTAGATAAATTGCAGGGTATAAATAAACTTTTAGTTCATGAAAAAGATGATTCTAGCCTCTTTAATAGCTCTTCCGGCGATGGCCTGTGCGCAGGATGAGTACGTGCTGAATGGCAAAATAGGCGCATTGAGTGCTCCTTCCAAGGCTTATCTCAATTACCGCTATGCCGGAAAGAATGTAATGGATTCGGCGGAACTGAAGAACGGCGCTTTTAGCTTCAAGGGAACGGTAGCCGGTCCTACAAAGGCGACCATCATCGTTGATCATTCTGGTAAAGGACTGCAATCACTCGGCAGGAATGCCGATATCAAATTTGTTTACCTGGAAAAAGGCACTATCAAGCTCGATACCAGGGATTCGGTTAAAAATGCCGTTATAACTGGTTCTCCTATCAACGCTGCGGCTCAGAAATACGATAAGTTTTTGGGCGGGTCAGAGGCAGCGATGAATGAAATAAATAAGGAATACCAGGCGGCTTCGCCGGAGAAGAAGGATGATCCGGCTTTCGTAAACGCACTAAAAGCGCGTTTTGAAAAGTTGAATGTGCAGAAGCAGGCCTTACAAAGGAAGTACATAGCGCAGAACCCGGATTCCTATTTTAGTCTTACATCTTTGAAAGAGATAGCAAGCAACGAACTCGATATTTCCGTAGTAGAACCGCTCTATAATGGATTAAGCGACCGGTTGAAAAACAGCGACGATGGTAAAGAGTTTGCCAGCCTGATGAACAGCCAGCGTTTGACCGCGATAGGTGCAATGGCACCCGACTTTACGCAGAACGACGTGAACGACAAACCGGTTAAGCTTTCCGATTTTAAAGGTAAATATGTATTGCTCGATTTCTGGGCTTCCTGGTGCGGCCCTTGTCGCAACGAAAATCCAAATGTGGTAAAAGCGTATAATGATTTCAAGGCAAAGAACTTTACTGTGTTAGGCGTTTCACTCGACCAGCCGGGGAAAAAGGATTCCTGGCTCGCGGCTATTCAAAAAGACGGGTTAACCTGGACGCATGTTTCAGATCTTAAATTCTGGGATAATGAAGTAGCCAAACTTTATGGTATAAGGGGTATTCCGCAAAACTACCTGCTAGACCCTACCGGTAAAATTGTTGGTAAAAACCTGAGAGGGGAAGATCTAATCAAGAAGCTTTCTGAAGTTATTAAATAATACAGGCAACAGCTTGTATGCAGGGCGTGCCGTGGTTAACAGCCATGGCACGCCCTTTTTGATTCAAATGCAAGGTTTTTAAAGCAGTTGACGTCTAACGCGCATACAAACAACCATGATGCTGAAAAGTGTACTTTTAACCCTTTCGATCTTTGCTTCATTGCTATTGACGGCCCAAACGTATAGCGTACGAGGTATTTTATCAGACGAAGCAGAAAATCGTCCGGTAAGCAGTGCAACCGTAAGGCTGGTTGCCCAGAACGACTCTACCCTGCTTTATAATACCGTTTCAGACAATCAGGGCAGCTTTAGTTTCAATAATCTTTCAGCACGTATTTATATTTTGTACATCAGTTCGGTGGGTTACGATTCATCGAGGCAAACGGTTGTTATTGCTAGCAGCAGCAGGGATCTTGGCAAAATAGCTTTGTATAGCGCTGCTAAAACGCTGGCGGGTGTAACGGTGGTAGGGGCCGCCCCACCGGTAAGGCAAAAAGGAGACACATTGGAATACAGTGCCAGTGCGTTTAAAGTAAACCGTGATGCGCTGGCGGAGGATATAATCAAGAAGATGCCTGGGGTTACTGTAGATCAAACCGGGGCGGTGACAGCGCAGGGAGAAGCAGTGAGGAAGATAACCATCGATGGCCGGGAGTTTTTCGGCGATGATGCCACTGCAGCACTGCGGAATCTTCCGGCTGAAGTAATCGACAAGGTGCAGGTATTCGACCGCGTGAGCGACCAGTCACAGTTTACAGGGTTTGACGATGGCAGCTCTGCCAAGTCGATCAATATAGTAACCAAGGCCGATATGAGGAATGGGCAGTTTGGTCGTGTATATGCTGGCTACGGCACGGATGAACGCTATAGCGCCGGAGGAAATATGAGCTTTTTTAACGGCAATCGGCGCATATCGCTGGTAGGCCTGTTTAATAATATCAATCAACAGAACTTTGGCTCTCAGGATCTTCTGGGCGTTAACAGTGGCGGGGGTAACAGAGGCAGTGGACGCGGTGGTAGCGGCGGTCGCGCCCGGGGTGGTGGTGGCGGCGGTGGAAACTGGGGCCAGAGCAACAACTTTCTCGTGGGGCAGCAAAGCGGCATCAGTAAAACAACTGCAGCGGGCATTAATTTTTCAGACCTCTGGGCGCAGAAAGTAGAAGTAACGGGAAGCTATTTTTTCAATAACAGCCGCAACGCTAATAATGAATTATCTACCCAGAACTTTATAGGCACCCTAGCGGGTCAACGGTATAACGATACCAGCTTATCTACCAGCAACAATTACAATCACCGGCTTAACATGAGGATCGAGTATAAGATCGATTCTTTCAATTCCCTGATCTTAACCCCCAACCTGAGCTTCCAGGATAATAGCTCCTATAGTAATTTGCGAAGCAAGCTGGATAGCAGTTCTGTTCTTCTTTCCGAAACCTTTAATACCAACCAGCAGAGCAGAGCGGGTTATAATCTAAGGAACGACCTTCTCTTCCGGCATGCATTCAGGAAAAGAGGAAGAACGTTCTCAGTCAATTTCAACGCCGGTATCAACAGGAACAGCGGCGATATTTACGTTACTTCACTAAGTACTTTTTATACAAAAGCCCAACCTGTGAATAACAATATCGATCAGTACAAAGATCAGTTAACAAACGGATATAGCCTGGGTGGTAGCGTTTCCTATACCGAGCCAGTAGGAAAAACAGGGCAGCTGGAACTGAGTTATAATCCTTCCTATTCCTATAACAAAGCCGACCAGCTCACGTATGAATATGACAATGTGGGTAAAGAATATACCGTGTTGAATACCAATTTATCCAATAAATTCGATAATACCGTTACCACCCAGCGCAGTGGTTTAAGCTATCGTAAAGGAAACAGGGATAATATGATTTCCCTTGGGTTATCCTATCAGTACTCCGAACTAGCCAGTATGCAGATCTATCCCCGGCAACTGGAGATCAATAAAGCCTTCAACAATCTTCTTCCCAGTGCGATGATCAGCAGGAAGTTTTCTACTAAAAGCAGTATCCGCATCTTTTACAGATCTCAAACCAATGCGCCGGCAATCTCGCAGTTGCAGAATGTTTACGACAATTCGAATCCTATCCAGTGGAGATCCGGCAATCCTGATTTGAAGCAACAGTTCACGAACTTCTTAGGTACCCGGTATTCCTTTACCGATGTAGCTAAAGGGAACAGCTTCTTCGCGAATATCTTTGTGCAAAAGATAGATAATTACATTAGCAACGCCATTTACACGGCACGTGCGGATTCTTTCCAGGCAGATTTCCCAGACACGTTAAGGCAGGGATCGCAGTTGACCAAGCCAGTGAACCTCGATGGATACTGGAGCTTCCGTTCCTTTCTTACTTATGGTTTTCCCGTCAAGATCATTAAAAGCAATATCAACCTGAGTGGAGGATATATCTACTCGAGACTGCCCGGGCAGATAAGGGGCATCAATACCATATCAAATACCAACACGTTTAATTTCGGGGCTGTTGTTGCCAGCAATATCAGCGAATTCATAGATTTCAATATTTCCTATTCAGGTAATTACAATACCGTTAAAAACTCCGCACAGGCAGATCAGAACACCACCTACTTCTCGCATGTTGCGGGCGTGCAGGCGAACCTGTTATCGAAATCGGGCTGGTTTATCCAGAACGATCTGAATAACCAATACTATAGCGGCCTTTCTCAGGGGTTCAACCAGAACTTCTGGTTATGGAATGCGGGTATAGGAAAGAAGTTTCTGAAGCAGCAGAAAGCCGAAATAAAGCTAACAGTCTTCGATCTGCTGGAGCAGAATCAGAGCGTGGTACGAAATATCACCGAGGCTTACATCGAAGACGTGCAGAACCAGGTGATACAACAGTATTTTATGCTTACATTCACTTATAAATTAAGGAATTTCGGTAAAAAGAAGGAAAGCAGTTCCGCAGTTCCCGGGGAGGGCCCTGGGTTTAATGGTCCTCCTTCCGGAGGGTTCCAGGGGAGGCCACCAGGCGGATTATAAGGCTATGAACCAACCGATATGAGTGAATGGATACTTATTGAACGGCTGAAGCAGGGAGATGAGGCTGCTTTCAAAACAATTGTAACTACCTGGCAGGATATGGTGTACAATACTGCTCTCGGTATTCTTCAAAACGCGGAAGATGCTGAAGATGTAGCCCAGGAAGTTTTTGTGCAGGTGTACGAATCAATAGCTTCATTTAAAGGCGAATCAAAGTTTTCTACCTGGCTCTACCGCATCACCATTACCAAGTCAATGGATCATATAAGGAGGAAGAAAAGGAAGAAACGCTTTGCAGGTATTCAGGGTCTGTTTGGAATGAATAATGAGCCCGTGTACGAGCCTCCGGATTTTCACCATCCTGGCGTGCTGCTGGCTAATAAAGAAACAGCGGCAATCTTGCTTAGATCTGTAAAAGTGTTACCAGAAAACCAGCGAATTGCTTTCACCCTGCACAAAATTGAAGGCCTTAGTTACCAGGAAGTCAGCGAGATCATGAAAACTACGGTATCGTCCGTAGAGTCGTTAATGCACCGGGCAAAGAATAACCTGAGGAAGTCGCTGGAGGCATATTACCAGGACCAAAAGGAGTAGGATTGGCCTGCCACAAGTTTTATCTAAAGTTCACGTCAAATAAGTGTGTATGAGTAAAAAAGAGCAGAAAATACAATCTATCCTGGAGAGCCTCGATGGGGTGCAGCGCGCTACTCCCGGGCCTTTCTTCTTCACCCGTGTAATGGTACAACTTTCACAGGAACGGAAGTCAGTATGGGAACGAGTGAGCAGCCTGATTGCGAGACCAGCAGTGGCAGTAAGCGGCCTTTGCCTGATTCTTGTAGTCAACATGCTGGTGGTGGTGAATCAAAGAACACGACTGCCTATCTTGAGCGAGAATGCGGAACTTACCATGGTGGATGAATATACCATAGCAACAGCGAGCTTCTATGATTATGAAAATATGGAAAAACAATGAGCCGTATTCTCCGGAACACAAGGGCGCTTATTTTCATCATAGCCATATTGCTGATCGCGAACATTGCTATGCTTATCTTTATTATGTCGGCAAAGCCGACTGTAAAGAAAGATGCAGTTAGTGGCCGCGACCGTTGGGCCTTCACGGAGTTCCTGAAAAAGGATATCCGGTTTAGCCAGGAGCAGATCCGGCAATACGATTCACTCCGGAGTACACACTGGAAGATAATGAAGCCTTTGTTTCGAAGCATGAATGCGGCCAAAGACGGCTTTTATATACATATCAGCGATAGTGTTGTTAACGACCAGCTCCTACTAATCGCTATCGATAGCATTGCAATACGGCAACGGCAAATGGATCTGCAGCTATTTGCTCACTTCAGAGATATCAGGCGCCTCTGCACCGCCGGTCAGAAGCCGTTGTTCGATTCACTGTCTCCGGATCTTATCAAGAAAATGATCAATCCCTATAGAAGAGACGTGAAAGAAAGGAAAAACAACAAGGGCAGCTCGGCTGATTCCACACCGAGATAACCGGAACTTATAAATCCTCTGATAGAATACATTTTAGAACCAGCCGGCTTAGCTTTCGCTGGTTTCTTTTTGAATAGTATTTAGAATGCTCTGAAGTGTTTCTTTAAGAGCGTTGTAATCCGTGTAACCCCTTGCAAGCAGATAGAATTTCGATTCGCTTACCTGGAGCAGAACGGTAGGATATCCGTTCACTTTAAGTTGCTTGACGAGGGCAAATTCATAATAAGCCCTTTCTTTATAAGCAGCCGACCCTAGCTTCTCATAAAATTCATCTGCCGGAATCTGGTATTTTTCGAGTAAGTGTCTGTAAGCTTCATTATCGCAAAGATCTCTTCCTTCATAATGAAGCGCATATTGGAGGTCAGATGCAAACGCCACCTGGCTTTCCGGGTGGTAATCTTTGAAGACGCAAAGGGCGATGGCTGGCTTTTCTGAATTGGGGAACCAATCACTCTGATCTGGATTGTTGATGTGCCAGAGATAATCTTCACCAAACCTGATACCGGTAAGCTGTTCTACCGTTTTGTAAGCACCACGTATATAATCGGCAGTAGCAGCAATCGGGCGGGGTTTATCGGTTATGATCATTCCTCCTGACAGTACTTCAAAGGATGCCTTATCCCCGTACTCCTCTGCAATCTTTGCTATTACGGGGCTAAAGCCATAGCACCATCCGCAATAGGCATCATAGCAATAGTATATTGTATAGTTCTTCATACTAACTAAAAATTGGAGGGCAGCTTTTCTTCAAAAGAGTTAAAGCGTAGCCCGAATGTAAGCTGGAAGGTCGCTTCATTGGAAAGCACGCCGATATTGGCAACAGGCGTAAAGGAATTGTTATAGCGCAAGGCGGCGGCAATGAAGTACTTTTCCTGGTTATAACCACCCGATGCGAGTATTCTCGCACTTGTTTGCCAATGTAAACCATTCGTAGTCTTTGTTTCAGATACGGCGTGGTGATAACCAAATCCTGCCCCTACAAAAAGGCCGCCTGAAAGGAAATAAGTGCCCTCCTCAAAGCTTAACGTGTACATGAAACCGGGGCGTACATCAAGATTATAGACGGTCAGTTTTCTCAGTCCTGCCATTTCATCGAACTTCTCATCGAAGCTGCCACCAGTGGGTATGATATTGCCGTCCTTTCCTTTCGCCCGCATGATGAAGGGGTTTATTTCAAACATAAACGCGCCGGCTGATTTCCGTTGCCTCTTGGAATAGTCTGTAACTGCAGCCAGCGAAAACCTGGTATGATTGAAGTTTGCCAACCAGAACGGACTAAACTTAAACAGGTTAATACTGCTCTTTGTGTCGATCACCTGCTTATCGTCCAGCGCAGCCACATTGCTGTAAAAGCCAAGCTTACCACCGACCGTTACCGGGCCTGCCGTTTCAGCGAGGGCAATAACAAAAGATTTGTTATTGGTTTTGCTGTTGATAGTCTGTGAGATGGAGAAGTTAAGAAACTTATAATAAACGTGGAGCGCTATATTAGTACCCGTATTGAAAGGAAAGCTGGCAGTGGCGGGTATTACGGTATAATCAGGACTTATCTGAAGCCCGGCACCCGTACGTTCCAGGGAGATCCTTGCAACATAAGGATATACGTAATCCTGAATATAACCACGATCCACATCTGCCTGTGCTTTAACTATCGAACTAAATAAGGATGCTATTGCAATAGAGAGTCCTATTTTTTTCAGATTCATTACCAGGAGTTTAACAATTTTAGTGCCTGATTAGGCCATTCCTATCAATGCGCTTCGAGCCAGTTGACACCTACCCCCACTTCTGCATCTGCAGGTACATTATTTGGAAGAGCGAGTGCATTCTGCATGCAATCTACCACCAGCGTTTTAAGCAGCTCTACTTCATCCTTATGCGCATCGAATACCAGTTCGTCATGCACTTGCATCAGCATCTTCGATTTTAATTTTCTTATACTGAATTCACTATGAATTTTTATCATGGCCAGCTTGATCATATCTGCAGCCGTACCTTGGATGGGCGAGTTGATCGCGTTACGTTCGGCAAAGCCTCTTACGGTGAAGTTGGCAGAGTTGATATCTTTAAGCCATCTTTTTCTTCCCATCAGCGTTTGAACGAAGCCATTTTCGCGGGCGAAATTAATGGTGTCGTCCATATATCTTTGAATGTTGGGGAACTGCTTCTTGTAATTATCGATAATCTCTTTAGCTTCTCCCCTGGACACACCCAGGTTCTCCGACAAGCCGAATGCTCCCTGTCCATAGATGATACCGAAGTTGACACTCTTCGCCTTATAACGCATTTCTTTTGTTACGTCCGCTTCTTCTACCCCAAATACTTTGGCGGCAGTAGCGGTATGAATGTCCTTACCTGTGGTAAACGCTTCACACATATTGGGATCACCACTGATGGCGGCAACTATTCTCAGCTCTATCTGCGAATAATCTGCGCTAAGCAGCAGATGATCCGCATCTCTGGGAATGAATGCTTTCCGGATTTCCCGCCCCCGGGCAGTACGTATAGGGATGTTCTGAAGATTGGGGTTGGTACTGCTTAGCCTCCCCGTTACCGCTACAGCCTGGGCATAGCAGGTATGCACTCGCCCTGTTTTAGGATTGATCAGCACAGGCAGGGCGTCGATATAAGTAGATTTCAGTTTGGTAAGTTCCCGGAAGGCAAGAATATCGTCTACTATCTTATTCTGACTGGCAAGTTTTACCAATACTTCTTCCCCCGTAGCATATTGTCCGGTCTTCGTCTTTTTGGCTTTGGGGTCAAGATGGAGTTTTTCAAACAGGATCTCTCCAAGTTGCTTTGGCGACGACACATTGAAGCGAAGGCCCGCCTGTTCATAGATACTCTCTTCATATTGCTTTACCTCCAGCTCCAGTTGCCGCGAGTAATCCTTCAGGAAATCGACATCGATCTTCACTCCTTCAAACTCGATATCAGCGAGTACTTTTACAAGAGGCGTTTCCACTTCTTCAAATACTGGTACCACTTCTCTTTTCTTCAGGAGAGGAAGAAAGGTATGATGGAGCTGCAGTGTTACGTCTGCATCTTCAACCGCATATTCCTTTATTTTTTCAAACCCTACATCTCTCATGTTCCCCTGGCCTTTTCCCTTTTTACCGATCAGCTCCTCGATATGTATCGGTTCGTAACCGAGAAACTGCGCACTTAAAAGATCCATACCTCTTCTGCCTTCCGGTTCTATTACATAATGCGCTACCATTGTATCGAAGATCTTGCCCTTGATATCTACTCCATACCATTTCAGTACTAGCAGGTCGTACTTCGCATTCTGGCCTACCCAGGTTATGGAAGTGCTGTCGTACAGCGGCTGAAAGAACGACAAGATGATCAATGTCTTTTCCCTATCGGGGGGGCAGGGAATATAGTATCCCGAACCAGGCACGAATGAAAAGCTAAGGCCTACGAGTTCGGCATTATTAGCATCTATACCCGTCGTTTCCGTATCGAAGGAGATCGTTGGCTGCTTTAAGAGCTTTTCGACCAGTTCCTTTATTTCATCTTCTTCCTGAACGAGCAGGTAATCGTGTGGTGTATTGCCAATATTCTTTTCTGCCGTGAGCCCGTTAGCAGGTTCTTCTTCTGCAGTTTCAGCTATCAGTGTCTTCTGTTTCTGCGGGCTCCCGGCAGTGTTGCCGAACAGATCTGTTTGTACGCTTTGCGGAGCAACATTGAAAACACTGTAACTTTCGCCCAGTATTCTTCTCCCGAGCGACTTGAACTCCAGCTCCGTGAATATCTCTGTCAGTTCAACGCTGTTCAACTCCTTCAGCCGGTAATCTTCCGGGTGAAACGTAACAGGCACATTGGTAATGATGGTAGCGAGCTTTTTGCTCATAATTGCCTGTTCCTTTCCTGCTCTTATTTTCTCACCCAGCGCCCCCTTGATGTTATGAGCATTTGCAAGCACATTTTCCAGCGAGCCATATTCTTTAAGCAGCTTGCAGGCTGTTTTTTCTCCTATACCCGCTATGCCGGGAATGTTATCGACAGCATCTCCCATCATGCTTAACATATCGATCACCTGAGATACGTTTTCAATATCCCATTTATCCGTTATTTTCTTGGCATCCAGTATTTCCGAAGGGTTTCCCTGATAGCCCGGCTTATAGATATACACATGATCGTGAATGAGCAGTTGTCCATAATCCTTGTCTGGGGTTACCATGTACACATCGTATCCCGCATCCGCTGCCTGCCAGGCGAGTGTTCCTATTACATCGTCAGCCTCATAACCATCCAGCTCGATAACGGGGATATTAAAACCTTTAATGATCTTCTTAATGTCTTCCAGTGAGTTCATCAGATCTTCAGGCGCTTCCTGGCGGTTCGCTTTATAATCTGCAAAGTCTGTATGGCGTTCCGTAGGAGCATGTGTATCGAAGCATACAGCTATATGAGTAGGTTTTTCTTTGTTGATAAGGTCGAATAAAGTATTGGTGAAACCAAACTGTGCGTTGGTGTTCTTTCCTTTTGATGAAATGATCGGGCTCCTGATCAATGCATAATAAGCCCTGTATATAAGAGCCATTGCATCCAGAAGGTAGAGTTTGTTATTCATGACGCTAAATTAATTAAACCGCAGGTGGTTTTACTTTTTCATTTCCTCTAGTTTTTTCTGCATCGTAAACATTTCGTCTCGCAAACTGGCGGCCTGCATGAAGTCAAGATCACGTGCGGCTTTTTCCATTTCCTTGCGGATTTTCACCAGTGCTTTTTCAAGCTGTGGAATTGTCTGGTAACTAGTATCCTGTTCTTCGGCGGCAAGCGTAACTAACCCACCGTTTACAGCATAAGCGGAACTGGGATCATATCCTTTAATGTTGAGAACGGAAGTTTGCTGAAAGATCTGTTCCTTTGATTTTATGATCGTTGTGGGCGTTATATTATTCTCTATATTATGAGCCACCTGTTTCTCCCGCCGTCTTGAAGTTTCATCTATGGTCCGCTGCATGCTTTCCGTCATTTTATCGGCATAAAAAATCACCAGGCCGTTTACATTTCTCGCTGCTCTTCCTGCAGTTTGAGTTAGGGATCTTTCATTGCGAAGAAAGCCTTCCTTATCGGCATCGAGAATAGCTACCAGAGATACTTCCGGAAGGTCGAGCCCTTCCCTTAACAGGTTAACGCCTACCAGTACATCTATTTCCCCAAGACGAAGCTGCCTCAGTATCTCCACGCGCTCCAGGGTATCTACTTCGCTGTGAATGTATTTCGACTTGATATTTATTCTGTGCAGGTATTTATCCATTTCCTCTGCCATCCTCTTTGTAAGAGTTGTAACGAGAACGCGGTCACCTTTCTGAATTCTCTTGTCTATTTCATCCAGAAGATCATCGATCTGATTTACGCTGGGGCGTATCTCGATGGGTGGGTCGAGAAGACCTGTAGGGCGTACTACCTGCTCCACTACAATGCCTTCCGTTTTTTCAAGTTCATATTCACCAGGTGTTGCCGACACGAAGATGGTTTGATTCAACATGGATTCGAACTCGTGAAAGTTAAGAGGCCGGTTATCGAGCGCACTGGGCAGCCTGAATCCAAAGTCGACTAGGATAAGCTTGCGGCTCCTGTCGCCTCCGTACATACCACTTACCTGGGGAATCGTTTGATGGCTTTCATCGATCACACATAGAAAGTCATCAGGAAAGTAATCAAGCAGGCAGAAGGGCCTGGTTCCGGGTGTACGCCTGTCGAAGAACCTCGAATAATTTTCCACTCCGTTACAATACCCCAGTTCGCGGATCATTTCAATATCATAGTTAACGCGTTCAGACAGTCGCTGGGCCTCTATGTACTTGCCTTCTTTCTTAAAGTACTCTACCTGCTCGTTGCATTCATCCTGTATTTCATTCAGTACCTGGTGAATCATGTCTTTAGGAGCGAGATAAAGATTGGCAGGAAAGATAGCCGCGTCCTCTACTGTATCAATTCTTTTATTGGTAGTTACATCCAGCCGCTCGATGGATTCTATATCATCTCCGAAAAAAGTAACACGATAACCAAAATCCACATAAGGCAGGTTGATGTCGATCGTATCGCCTTTCACTCTAAAATTACCCCTGTTGAAATCAGTGGTGGAACGTGAATACAATGCGTTGACAAGGGCGTGTAAGAAGCCTTGCCTGGAGACCTTCTGATTTTGCTGGATCCTAATAATTCCATTTTCAAATTCGGCGGGGTTACCTATACCATATATGCAACTTACGCTTGCAACAACTATTATATCCCTTCTTCCGCTCAGTAATTGCGTAGTAGCCTGAAGCCTAAGCTTGTCCAGTTCTTCATTAATGGAAAGGTCTTTCTCGATATAAGTATCGCTCACCGGCATATAGGCTTCCGGCTGGTAGTAATCGTAGTAAGATACGAAATACCCTACGGCATTGTCTGGAAAGAATTGCCTGAACTCTCCATAAAGCTGAGCGACCAATGTTTTATTGTGTGTTAGAACCAGGGTAGGTTTCTGTACGTTTTCTATTACGTTAGCGATGGTAAAAGTTTTACCAGATCCGGTAACGCCCAGCAATGTCTGGTATTTCTCGCCTTCGATTAGTGCGTCGGTAAGTTTGCGTATGGCTTCCGGCTGATCACCGGCGGGCGTATAGGTAGAGTTAATTTTAAAAGGCATACTGTTTATTGATAAAGTTCTTAAAAAACCAGATGTAAATAGGTATTGTTGATTGATTGTTTAAAATAGTGTTGCATAATTAGTTTTATTGGTTTATCATTGCAACGGTTTTTCATAGGATATTGGATTTTAAAACGGGGTTGAATTTCTATTCTGACCCCTTTTTTATTTTATAGCGTTAATACTATCAACTGTTAGTATAATAAGTATAAATATAACTGCAAGGCAGTAAACGATCGTATTTATACAACTATTCGAAAGCTTGTACAAGCATTTAGAATAAAGATTCTGCAATCCAAATACGATCTCCCGATACTGTTACTGAACAATTTTTAAAGATACTGTTACACATACTTTTACGAGATACTGTTTCGAGATATTGTTTTAAGCTACCGTTTTAAGCTAGTGTCTTAAGATATTGTTACGAGCTACTATTTTGAGCCGCTGTTTCGACATATTGTACCATATAGTGTTAAGCTATTGTTTCGAGCTGCTGTTTCAAGATACTCTATTACAATTTACCATTATGTAACTACTGTTTACGATATTCCTCTTAAAATTAAAAAGCCTCACTTTTCAGGAGG
>JACMJX010000117.1 GCA_014380425.1 Chitinophagaceae bacterium
CAATTACGGTTTTCTCTGGACGTATTCCAACAAGACAGGTATGATATACTTCCTGAGATCAGTGCTTTCGGCGATCCTGTATCAAATGGTACCATACCATCTTATCTGGGATTTAATGATTTGCCATTATTTAACCAGGGTAAAGTAAAAAATAAAGGTTTTGAGCTGGTACTTGGCTTTACCACTAAAGACAACAAAAAGCTGCAGTTCTTCGCAGATGCTAATATTTTTTATTCCAAAAATGAAATAGTATATAACGCGGAAGCACCTCAATTTAACAACGGGTTACTAAGAACAGGTTACGTTATCGGGATTCCTATCGGTCTTAAGGCACTTGGGCTGTTTCAAACACAGGACGAAGTGAATAACAGTCCCAAGCCTATCGGTGCCAATGTAAGGGTCGGAGACATTAAGTACCAGGATGTTGGCGGACGAGACGGTAAGCCGGACGGCATCATCGATGGTAACGATAATACTAGAATCGGTAATCCCTTCGTTCCCAATTTCACAGTGGGCTTGCATACCGGCATTCAGTATAAAGGGTTCGATCTGGATATCACGCTTCAGGGAGTAAGCGGCCGTACCGTTTACCTTGGGGGCAACTATTTTAACCAGTTTCAGAACTCCAATGGTGCTGCGTCTGCGTTGGCTCTGGATAGATGGACACCTGAAACATCTGCTACCGCAGAATTTCCCCGTTTATCTTTAACCGGCAATCAGAACAATTACCGGTTTTCTTCTTTCTACCAGCGCGACGGAAGTTTCATAAAGCTTCGCAGTGCGGAGCTAGGGTATAGTTTGCCTGCTTCTGTAATTTCGAAGGTGCGGCTTACAAGCGGACGAGTGTTTATAAACGGTACTAATCTTTTTTCTATAGATAAAATAGAATACGGAGATCCGGAAGCTTTTGGTACAGGCTACCCTTCATTAAGAACGGTTTCGTTAGGATTAAGAGTAGGATTATAAATTATAGGTAAACCTATTGGATCAATTAAAAAAATACGAGATGAAAAATAAAATATATTTCGCTTTACTGGCTTCATTGTTCATGGATTCTTGCCAGAAACTGGATCGCGAATTTATCACGGATGTATCGCAAGAGCAGATTGAAGCCTCTTTCGACCGTACTGCCCAACTCCTGAACGCCGTTTATGTCGAACTGAGAGAAGGATTTCTTGACATCGGGGGCACGGCCATGATGGCTTCTGCCACGGATGAAGCGGAACATGCGCAGGAGAACAGTCCGGTACAAAACTTTAATAATGGTAGCTGGAATTCCATCAATAACCCGAACAATGTATGGGCTTCCTACTATAGGGGTATAAGGAGGGCTAATTTTTTCCTTGAGTCTATCGGTAAAGTAAACCTGGATCTTTATAAACTGGATCCTTCCATATCGCAGCAAAGTATTTACCGCACCAGGCTCTTCGAAATGGAGCGCTGGAAATACGAAGCGCGGTTCCTGCGTGCCTTTTTTTATTTTGAACTGGTAAAAAGATACGGGGGCGTTCCCATCATAAACCAGACGCTGGGATTGGAAGATATAGCGGACGTAAAAAGAAATACGCTGCAGGAATGCATCGACTTTATAAAAAGTGAATGTGATTCGGTAGCAACCGTAATGATTCCAGGAATAGATGTCAACCGTACACCGGGGCTAATACCGGTTTCTTACGGTACCTCAGCGGCGGAACTAGGCAGAGTGACGCGTGGAGCTGCACTGGCTTTAAAGAGCAAGGTGTTGCTATATGCCGCCAGCGAATTATTCAACAATCCCTCCTGGGCCGGAGCCTATTCCAACAAGGAACTGATTTCCTTGTCTGGCGAAAGTAGAACCCAGCGCTGGCAGGCCGCATCAGACGCTGCACTGGCGGTGATTACAGCTTATGGTGCCACTACACTGACCATTAGCTATAACAATCTGTTCAATGCAGGAAGTCTTTCCCAAACGGAGATGATATTTATCAGGCGAAATACTGCTTCCAATTCTTTTGAACAGGCCAATTTCCCAATCGGCCTTCAGGGAAGAAGCGGTACCAATCCATCTC
>JACMJX010000118.1 GCA_014380425.1 Chitinophagaceae bacterium
AGGGATATGACAAGGGTTTTCTTCTGGGAATTGGTCTTTACTTGCTCCTGTATCTTCTTATTTATACTTTTATTCTGTATTATGCGAGGGAATTCGGGATTCTGACGGAGGAAAGGCTCGCGGGGTCGCGTACTTACAAGTATATAATATCATGGGGGATGAAAGCGATTGAAGCGCTAAGGAACTTATTTCCATAAATCAACTATTTTTAGTAATTAATAGAAAGCGTTATTTTTAGTAAAGATGAATTACGAAATCAAACAACAGGATAAGTTCAATTTTATTGAGGAAGGTGAGGGTGAACCACTGGTGCTGCTGCATGGCTTATTCGGCGCACTAAGCAATTTCAAAGCTTTGATCGACTATTTCAGTAAAAGCTATAAGGTGGTTGTGCCCCTGCTGCCGCTTTTCGAACTTGATATATTACATACAACCGTGGGAGGGCTTATGAAATATGTACATCGCTTTATAGAAGCGCGCGATTATAAAAATGTACATCTCTTAGGCAATTCTCTCGGCGGACATGTTGGCCTTATCTACATTCTAAAACATCCTGAAAATATTAAATCACTCACCCTTACCGGTAGTTCCGGCTTGTTCGAGAATGGCATGGGTGATAGCTATCCTAAAAGAGGAGACTACGAATACATCAAAAAGAAAACGGAGGTTACTTTCTATAACCCGGAAATGGCGACTAAAGAACTGGTAGATGAGGTTTTCGAGATTACTACCAACCGGATTAAAGTCATCAAGATCATTTCTCTTGCAAAAAGCGCTATCAGGAATAATCTGGGCGAAGAACTCAGCCAGATCAAGCAGCCCACACTTCTTGTATGGGGTAATAATGATACCGTAACGCCTCCTTTCGTAGGAAGGGAATTTAATAAACTTATTCCCAATAGCGAACTTCACCTCATCGATAAATGCGGTCATGCTCCCATGATGGAGACTCCGGAAGAATTTAACGCCATCCTTCACAAATTTCTGAGAAAACTGAATGAGCCCGCAGCGGTTGCGTGATTTTTTGCGTCTAGTAATTGAATGAAGAAATCTGATAGCGTGGCATTGATAATTTTTAACCAAAAGCTGGAATAAGTGCTAAATAAAGAATTGATTTCAGAATCTATACCTACTCTTGCGTTTGACGATCATATAGCACATGCATTGCAGCTAATGACCGAATATCATGTCAGCCATCTGCCGGTAGTATGGGATAACATATTTCAGGGAATAATCAGCGAAGAAGATCTCCTGAATGCCGAAGATGACAGGGAAGTGGTCGGTAAAATGGATCAGCATTTCACAAGGTTATCCGTGCGCAACAGCTCTCACTTTACAGAGGCTATTAAAATGTGCAATGACTACAATCTGAGTATTATACCGGTAGTAGAAGAACAGGCTGTGTTTGCCGGAGCTATTTCCCGCCCCGACCTCTTGAAAGCACTATCCCGTATTTCAGGGGTAGATGAACCAGGAGGCGTTATCGTGCTTGAACTGGAGCAAAAGTCGTTCTCCTTCTCGGAAATCAGCAAGCTCGTGGAAACCAACGATGCGCAGTTAACCCAGCTGAACACCTACTTCGACAAAGACTCAGGCCTCTTCCTGATCACTTTGAAAACTAACAAATTCGAGATTTCTGATATTGTTGCCACTTTCCAGCGGTATGAATACCATGTTAAGTATTATTTTGGCGAGGAGCTGTATGAAAACGAGCTAAAAGCCAATTATGACCACCTGATGAATTATCTAAGCATTTAAATGCTCTTTATAACGAGAAATTATCTGGTTGCTACTCTTGCTTGCCTGCTTGTAATTCCTGCTCTCGCGCAAAATGATTCCGCTACCCTGGCACCTTTTACCGTTAATAAGATTCTCATTTCCGGCAATAAAAAAACCAAGTCGTACATAATACGCAGAGAGCTTTCCTTTAGCGAAGGAGATACCGTTTCTCTGAAAGAACTGGTTGGTAAATTTGAGTACGCCCGGCAGCAATTGTACAACTCCAGGCTGTTTAACGACGTAGTAGTTGCCATTAAATCTTTTAACGGTTACCTAGTAGACATAGAGATTTCGGTTAAGGAAAGATGGTACCTCTTTCCGGTTCCATACCTGCGCCCGGTAGATAGAAACCTTTCAGCATGGGCAGAAAGAGGATATGATCTGAACCGCATGAACTACGGGCTTAAATTAAGCTATTATAACTTCACCGGTAGGAACGACAAGCTGAAAGCATGGCTGATAAGTGGTTATAGCAGGCAAATAAGGTTTTCGTACGAACAGCCCTATGCCGATAACTCACTTCGCCATGGCTACCTTGTCAACTTCGCCTATTCCCGCTTCCGGGAAATTAACGCCACCACGGTAGATAATAAACAATTCTTTTTAAAGTCAGATTCCATAGCTTATGCTGGTAAATATCTCGACAATCAACTGAACATAACGGTCGGCTATACTTACCGCCCTGCTCTTACAACAAGGCATGCAGTAAGGCTTTCCTATTCCGTCAACAAAATAGATTCAGCCGTCACTATCGTTAACCCCAGTTATTTTAACGATAAAAGACGATCTATCACATTCCCCGAATTAAGGTATGCTATTGACTACAATCGAATGGATTACATTGCCTATCCCTTGAATGGCCTGCAGGGCGAGGCCGGAATTGTAAAAAAAGGATTTAGTAAGAGCATAAATCTCCTTGAAATATATACTAAAGGCACTAGGGCCTGGAAATCGGGATATAAGCTTTATACTAATTTTCAATGGTTTACTTCACTCAAACTGCCCTTCAGCCAGCCTTTCTTCACGAAACGGCAGATGGGATACGACGATGTTTACCTGCGCGGCCTGGAGAAATACGTGATAGATGGAGTGGCTGTACTTCTTGCCAGAAATACCTTGAAGCGGGAAATACTCGAATTCAGTATTCCCACTTACATCAAATCCCGTAGTCACGACCGGGTACCCTTTAAGATCTATGCGAAGATGTTCGGGGATGCAGGCTATGTTTATAACAGGAATTCGGGGGATAGTCGACTGTCTAACCGCCTGCTCTACACTGCGGGTGCAGGAATTGATGTCGTAACCCTGTACGATTTCGTGTTACGTTTCGAATACGGTTTCAACCAATTAGGTGAAAACGGTCTATTTTTACATTTCAAGAACGAATTCTAAATGAAAGTAGCTATTTACAGCAGAGTGGCGGATTTTGCATTCAGGGAGGATATTCAGGGGTTTTTCGACCGTCTTGCTGCTCAACATATAGAAATAGTGATCTTTGAACCCTTCCTTCTGCAGATCGTTCATTCCATCGAACTCAAGGAAACTATAAATACGTTCCGTAGCTCCGACGACCTCGATGCCAGCATAGATTTCGTTGTAAGCCTTGGTGGCGATGGTACACTGCTGGACACGGTAACCCTGGTAAGAGACAAAAACATTCCGGTACTGGGCATTAATTTCGGCAGGCTTGGCTTTCT
This sequence comes from Chitinophagaceae bacterium, assembly GCA_014380425.1. Lineage (GTDB taxonomy): Bacteria > Bacteroidota > Bacteroidia > Chitinophagales > Chitinophagaceae > JADCRZ01. The sequence goes on from JACMJX010000118.1 coordinate 3,477, forward strand.
CGCAAGTATCGGAAAAGAAGAAATAGCCACGGCCGTAACGGCGCTGGTTAAAAGAAGTTTTGTAATCGACAACAGATCCCTGGTGCACCTGGATAGCAACCAGCCTCTTTTTGGAGATGTGCCCTATGCATTGAACGAATTTGCCATCCACAAAACAGACACTTCCCCGATGATTAAAATTCATACCTATCTTAACGGGGAATTTATGAACACTTACTGGGCAGATGGACTTATCGTAGCCACCCCTACAGGCTCCACCGGGTACTCGCTGAGCTGTAATGGCCCTGTCTTATTCCCCGACTCGGGCAGTTTCGTGATTACCCCGGTAGCGCCGCATAACCTCAATATAAGGCCGATAGTAGTACCTGATGACAATGTGATTTCCTTTGAAGTGGAAGGCCGTACGGAACATTTTATCTGCGCCATGGACTCCAGAAAAGAAGTTGTAGAAAAAAACATTCAATTAGCTGTAAAAAGAGAAAAGTTTACGGTAAGTTTGGTGCGGCTTAACGAGAACAATTTTTTACATACCTTGAGAACCAAGCTTTCCTGGGGGCTGGACACCAGAAATTAATCGTATATTTCGTTATCATATTTCACTTTTATGAGTAAGAGATTCGTTTTGGGGTTCGTGGTAGCGCTGTTGATAACAGGCAGTAGTCAGGCTCAGTGGGAAGCCATCAGGCAGGAAGGCGAAATAGGAGTATCGGTAGGAGCCGCTCACTATTTTGGAGACCTAAACACGAATGTAAGCCTTAACAGGCCGAAACCTGCTTTTGGCATCTTCTTCCGTAAACAGTTCGGTAACTATACCGCCTTGCGGGTGAGCGCTCACTACGCCCAACTGGGTTATTCGGATGTTTACAATAAAGACAATGAATACCAGCGAAGAAGAAACCTGAGCTTCAATACCAATATTTTCGAGTTAACCGTTCAGGGAGATTTTAACTTCTATAAATTTCTCGCCGGCGATCCCTATAGCAGGTTTACTCCCTATATAACGTTCGGTGTCGGGCTTTTCAGTTACGATCCCTACGCATATTACCAGGGCAGAAAAGTATACCTGAGACCGCTAGGTACTGAAGGCCAGGGCTATGCGCTATATCCCGACCGGAAGCCTTACAGCTCCATGGCATTCTGCGTTCCTCTGGGTGTGGGCGTTAAATACGCGCTTACGGACAGATTCAACGTTGGCTTCGAAGTCGTACACCGGTTCACCGGCACCGACTACTTGGATGATGTAAGCAAAACCTTCGTAAATCCTTCCATTTATCCAATACTTCCCGATGATACCAAGCCTATAGCGGCTATTATGAGCGACCGCTCTAATGAGACGGGGGAGCCCATCGGTTTTGTAAACGGAGTGGAGCGTCAACGAGGCTATCCGAAGCAAAAGGACCAGTATGTAATGGCCGAGCTCACCTTATCTTTCAACCTTACATCTTATCGCTGCCCTACCAGTAAGTAATACCGCTAACTGATAGACTTTAATCCCAGCCTGCACTTCAGCTAAACTGCATGCTGTTAAATGAGGACGGACTATAGGAAATTTTCCCTAGTTTTGCCCCCCAATCGAATATTATGGATTCGCTCAAAGCGACGATAGATCTGCAAAAATTACCCGCTCATATAGCTATCATTATGGATGGCAATGGCCGATGGGCTAAAGAACAGGGCCAGGACAGGCTTTTTGGCCATTACCATGGCGTTGAAAGTGTTCGCAACGTAGTAGAAGGTTGCGCAGAACTGGGCGTAGGATATCTTACTTTGTATGCGTTTTCCACCGAAAACTGGGACAGGCCTGCCGAAGAAGTAACAGGTTTGATGGAGCTATTAGTACAAACCATCCGCAAAGAAGTAGAAACGCTCAATAAGAACAATATACGGCTACATGTAATCGGGAACCTGAGCATGATGCCCCCATACGCACGCAACGAACTGCAGGAAGCACTCACTATAACGTCTGTGAACACAGGAATGAACCTCGTTATGGCTTTAAGCTACAGCAGCCGCTGGGAAATGATTCAGGCAGTAAAAACTATAGCTATAGAAGTGCAGGAAGGAAGCCTTGACCCGGAAAATATCACCGCTTCCGTGTTTGAAAAACACTTATGTACCTCCGGCTTTCCTGACCCGGAACTGATGATCCGCACAAGCGGCGAATTCAGAATAAGTAATTTTTTACTCTACCAGCTTGCTTATGCTGAGCTGTATTTTACCCATGTGCGCTGGCCCGATTTCAGGAAAATTAACCTCTACGAGGCAATTCTTGATTTCCAGAAAAGAGAACGACGCTTCGGTAAAACCAGCGAGCAAATAAATCTGGTGATATAATCCCGGAAACTGAATACAGATAAGACTTTAACAAACACTTTAACGATTTTCCCCTTAATTTGCTGACTTTATATAAAAAACCAGAACGGATGCAACTAAGATTTCGAGTATTGGCGTTGTGCCTTTTACTTTTAACTGCAGCAACAGCAGTTTCGGCACAAGTA
>JACMJX010000119.1 GCA_014380425.1 Chitinophagaceae bacterium
ATTCAGGTTATTGTTTCATCCTTCCCTAAAACCCTGGGTGCCCGGAAAATAATCCGAGACCACTATGCCTTTGGACAATAGCTGATAGTGTTCGCGTATGAACACACTGTCTGCTCAACGTCATTCTAAAGCACGGGTGTTCAAGCGCTCGATGTCAGGAACATGGACGTTAGTAATTTCCAGGCCGCAGCCTTCTTCTTGTTTCCTTGATAACTGATAGCTGCTTTTTGCCCTCTATCCTGCGCTCTTTGGATGCCTTTGAAGGAACGGTTGCAATGCGGCTCTTCTTCTTGATCAGTGCTGTTGCTACAAGCCTGTTCATCTTCTCTATTACCAGATGCTTGTTAGCAAGCTGCGTGCGTGCTTCCTGAGATTTTACCAGCAGCGATCCCTCTGCTGTTATCTTGCCTGCTAGTTTACGAAGTACAACAGTCTTCTGCACGGCACTCAGCAAGGCAGAATCATTCACATTCCAGCGGCCCTCTACCATCGTCTCTACCTTGTTTACATTCTGGCCGCCACTTCCACCACTCCGCGCCGTTCTAAATACAATCTCTTTTGCAATATCGGGTTTCATACTTGTAAAATACTATACGAGCTCATCTATTCTGGCTGCAAGTGCTCTGTCCTTTTCGGTTACGGTATCACCAGCATCATGTGTACTTAACCATATATCTACTTTGTTCCAGGAATTAGTCCATAACGGATGATGATCCATTTTCTCCGCCTCCAGCGCTACTCTTGTAATGAAGCCGAAAGCTTCCGAAAAGTCTTTGAACTGAAAATGTCTGTGCAGTTTATTGTTTTCTTCTTTCCACATGGTAAAATATTTAGAGATAAAGTTAACATAAACATTCCGCTCCCTTAATTTTGTGTCGAACAATCCGGGTGTACCCTCTATGAAATCGATGTTATTAATACGCCATGCAAAGAGTAGCTGGAATGATCCCCATGAAAAAGACTTTGACAGGCCGCTGAATGAACGTGGCCGCAGAGATGCGCCAGTGATGGCAGCAAGGCTTAAAGAGAAGCTGCCTGTTATCGATCTGTTTATCTCCAGCCCAGCCAACAGGGCGTTATCTACTGCCATCAGCTTTGCCCGGGCCTACGGCTTGGGAAGCACCGATATCCTGCAGATCCCAGAGCTCTACCATGCACCTCCACATGTGTTTTATGATGTAATTGCCGCCATACCGGATCACCTGGATACGGTTGCCATTTTCTCACACAATGGAGGAATCACTGATTTCGTGAATGGCCTAACCGAAACGAAAGTAGATGTAATGCCTACCTGCAGTATTTATGGTGTAAAAGCCGATATCACTAAATGGTCGTCGTTCTACGATGCATCAAAGAACTTTTGGTTCTTCGACTATCCCAAAAAACTATAAAGAATGCATTACTTGTTTTTCTTAGCTCCGTTAAGGATAAACATTTCCAGGGCAGCTACCATAGACGGGGCCTGGGGATGGGGGGCTTTAATATCGAGTGAGAGACCGGCTTCTTCCACCGCACGGGAGGTATTGCTTCCGAAAGCGCCTATGCGGGTGCCGTTTTGTTTAAACATAGGTACGTTATCGAACAGGCTCTTGACGCCACTAGGGGTAAAGAAACAGATTACATCGAACTCGTTTCCCGTAAGCACATCTTTAACGTCGTTACTGATAGTACGATACATGAAAGGAGTTGCAAACTCGCAGTTGTGTGTTCTTAACCAGTTGATGATCTCATTATCCTGCTGGTTCTCCGAGCAAGGGTACAGAAACCGCTCGTTCTCCTTATGCTTGTTGATTACATCGAACATGCTCTTATTAGAGCCATCTGCTCCATAAAACACTTTACGCTTGCGGTAGAGTATAAACTTTTGAAGATACAATGCTACAGCCTCCGTGATGCAGAAATACTTCATATCCTGCGAGATGTTCACCTTCATTTCCTCGCACATACGGAAGAAATGATCGATGGCATTACGGCTTGTAAAAATAACCCCTGAGTAAGCGGCAATATCTACCTTTTGCTTGCGGAAGTCTTTGGCAGGAATCCCTTCTAACCTTATAAATGGATAAAACTCTAGCTGAATGTCGTAGCGCTTGGCTAGGTCAAAGTAGGGCGACTTTTCAGTTTCAGGTCTGGGTTGAGTGATCAGTACTTTCTTTACAACTTTCAATTGTGCCGGAGCACCTTTTTCCCCGTTATTCACCATACTTGCTCTAATATAGTTAGTTCAAAATTAAGGACTTCTATATACAAATTCCAATAACACCTTGTAAATCAACACCAACGGTATTATCTCGAATGCGCAAAGGTACAGAAAAAAGTGGAACGGGCTTACTTTAATTTCCTTCCTGACAGCGCTATAAGATATCAGGTACCTGTAGCCGAAAAAAATCAGGATCAGGATATAACTTAACGTTATAGTAACGGACACCACTACCGAATCGGAGAAGGAAAGGAACAAAATAAGAGGAAGAAGGAATATGCCCAGAAGTTTATTTACGAGAAAAACAATAAAGATATAGGTACTTGTCGCCTCCTTCATGTTGAATATCCAGCCAGTAAGTTTTAGTACCATTAGCTTCACAAAATATATTACCGAGAGCAGTCCGGAGGAGTATAGAAGCAATAACCACTCGTTAACATTATCCAGCACTTGGTAATACCTCATCAGGTGGGAGATATAGATGCCTCCTGCCACTACAAACAACAGGTTAAGCAATAGTGAAGGCAGTGGCATTTGTAGCAACTGCTCCCTTAATTGCTTCTGCTTCATCGATATCCTGAAGAACACCGCAAAAAGGTTTTGAAGGTATTTACCGAAAATCGTCCGGATCATAGCAAAGAACAGTACAACGCCACAAAGCAGGTAAAACTGCCCTTCCCGGCCGGCCTCTTTACGGCTGGAAGCTACCTGAGCCATAGGCGGCGCTTTAAAGTTATACTGAGGGTTACTGTGAATGATCTTCCTGTAAGCCTCGATGCTTAGGCCCGTCATCATCTCCGGCTGCACGGTTACAACACTGTCTTTAACTATCGGAACTTCAGCAGTAAATGAATCGATGGCAACAACAGTTCCCGGTACTGATGGTACCGTGGTACGTGCACTGCTATCGGATACTTTCACCACTTTGGGAACTTTCTTCTTTAATGGCGGGGCTATTGTATCGGTAACTATTACAGCATTGTTTGGTACGGTATCTGGCACCGTGTCTCGTGTAATGGAAGAATCTGCTCCCGTTTGGGCGCTTGCATTAAAAGATATCAGTAGTAAGATCAGGATCTTCCAGATGTGTTTCACGAGAGCAAAAGTAAACGATGATTTACAGGATCGGAAATTTAAGGGATATTTAATAAGCGCAGTATTATGAGTGTATAACAACTCTTTAAAAGTAATTGACATAGCCCAGGTGTATCTTCGACTGGCGCAGACTGAATTTTACATCATCTCTTTTACCTACAGCGTAAGATAAGTTGAAGATACCGCCCTTTGTTTCGAATGCAAGCCCCAGCCCACCGCCTATAAAACTGTTCTTCACATTCAGGTCGAGGCTTTTATTGCGGGTTAGGCCGCCATCTACAAAGGCAGACAAAAACGAGTTAAGGCCAATAAGGTAACGGTATTCAACAGTACCCACTGCATATTGAGAGGCATAAATGCTTTCCTCGTCGAACCCACGAAGTAGTTTATACCCGCCTATCTGAAATAGCTCGTTCCGGAAGGTCTGCGGGCTTTGAAACCAGCCGCCATTAGCCCCTGCCTTTAGGGTTGACTGCCTTGTTAGCGGGAAATAATATGCCCCTGCCACCCGCACCCTGAACTGGTAGGAGTTTAACTTGATGGAGTCGTACAGATCGTCGAAAGAAAAGTCTGGTGCCTGCATTTTTACAATCGCACTGTTTTTACGAACCTTCCTCGTTCCGGCAGATGTGGTAATACGCAGTTCTGAGCCCTTGCGGGGGTTGAAACGATAATCGGTTTTATTAAACTCATAATCGATCCCCAGGTTCACCGAGCTTACATCCCGTATGTCTGGCAGAGCCCTGGTGCTTTTAATGAGATTCGTGTCGATACTCAGCAGGTTGGTGGTAAGGCTCTGTATGAATACTTTACCGGTTTCGTTGGCCGAAATAGCGTATTGAATCCCCAGCAGCAGGCTGAGGTTCAGAAATGAAGAGTCTTTCTTGAAAAGATTGAAGGAACTTGTAATTCCGAAAGGCGTACCAAACAGGTAAGGCTGCTCAAATGCAAGATCCAGCCGTGGCGAACTTACCTGCAACTGCTGCCAGTTAACGCCTATCAGCTCGCCGTTGCCCAGGGCATTACGCAGGTTGATATTGGCTTCCCCGGTAAGAAGTAATTTACCCGAACTAACCTGGTCGCTTGCAGGAAGAAACCCAATCAATGCATTGATCTGACTGCTTTTCTTTGCTTTCAGGTAAAGATTGATGACAGACCCTGTTCCCAGCATGGTAAGATCCCAGGGCCTTATCTCCGTTACATAAGGAAGCTCCCGTAATTTCTTGGTGATGTTCTGCAGCTTGCTTCTGGTGTACGTACTGCCGTTCGTGATGTCAAGATAGTGTTGCAGGAAGTTGGTAGAAATAGCAGCATCCCCATAAGCGCGAATGCTGTCGATACTATATAAAGGTCCTTTATATAGCTTCAGTACCGCATTGAATCTGTCTTCCTGAAAGCTCAGGCTATCCAGTTGTACTTTAGCGAAAGGGTAGCCGTTCTCCTCCAGGTAATCGAGCATTTTCACCCGGAGGGATTCCAGCCGGTCGAGATTCAGTGTCTTATCCGTAAAGTTCTTTTCATTCCATCCTACCCGTTCCAATATCCTCCTATCAACCCCGTCTGTACGAATCCGACCTATCTTATAAGCAGTTCCAAGAAATACAATAGCGGCCGCCGAAGCTGAATCATAAGCCGTACTATCTACAGATGCAGTCGGAAAACCCTTCGCCAGCAGCAATGCTGGCAACTGGTCTACATATTCCATACAGGCGTTCCTGCTTTTAAACGAAGCCGACAGGCTTAGATGCCTGCCGAGCAAAATACTGTCTCCATCTGCAGGGAGTATCTTAAGCATATACTGCGACAATGCCCCCGGTGTAGTCGCTAAAAAGACACCGATCAGAAGATATACCCGTAATTTTGCAGACGACATTCTATTCATTCGCGGTTCTTAAATTCTTTCTACTCGATGGCTGGCATTTATATCCATATCCCTTTTTGTAGAAAAGCCTGCCACTATTGTAATTTTCACTTCTCTACCTCACTTCGGTTAAAGAACGACTTTGTAGCGGCTTTATTGAAGGAAATAAAGTTAAGATACGAATATACGGCAGGGGAGCCGGTACATACCATTTACCTGGGGGGCGGAACTCCCAGTCTTTTAAGTGCTCATGAACTGGCAAGCATCCTTCTATCGATCCGGCAGCAGTTTCCCGTAGAAGCCGACGCTGAAATAACACTGGAAGCCAACCCCGACGATATCAGCATACCACAGCTAGAGGAATGGCGCGATGCGGGAGTGAACCGCCTGAGTATCGGCGTGCAATCCTTTTTTGACGCCGACCTTCAATGGATGAACAGAGCCCATAGTGCGGAGCAGTCATTAAAGGCAATTAAGGACGCGCAGCGCGAGGGCTTTACCAATATCACGATCGATCTTATCTATGGCGTACCGGGCTTAACAGACGAAAGATGGCAGAAGAACGTAAACACAGCCATTGAGCTGGCAATTCCCCATATAAGCTGTTATGCCCTCACCGTGGAGCCTTTTACTGCACTGGAGAAAATGATCGATCAGAAAAAAACATCCGATGTAATTCCTGAAGATCAGGCACGTCAATTCTCGCTATTGATGCAGTGGCTGAAAGCCGCGGGTTACGAGCATTACGAGATTTCTAACTTTGCCAAGCCCGGCTTCAGAAGCAGGCATAATTCCAGTTACTGGCAAGGGAAAAACTACCTGGGGCTCGGCCCATCCGCACATTCGTTTAACGGGCATTCCAGGCAATGGAACATTGCCAATAATGCGTTGTACATACAAAGTCTCGATGATAACCTGGTAAACTTCGAAACAGAGCAACTCACCCCTACTCAGCAGCTCAACGAGTATATCATGATTTCGCTCCGCACCATGCAAGGAATCAGCCTTATACGCATAACGGAACAGTTCGGTGAGCAAGAGACGGAAAGAATCCTTCAGGACGCCGCTCCGGCTCTTCATGCAGAGCGCCTGATGATTCAGGAGCAGCACCTCAGGCTGACAGATGAAGGAAAGCTTTTTGCAGACGGAATAGCAGCAAGCCTGTTTCATCCGGCTTCGTAAACACAGTAACGAATCCTATATCTCGCCCGATTACGCTAATCAGCCAGTCTATACCCTATATAATTACCTGGAACCAGCTACCTTTGCAAAAAAAATGAATGCGGAGCTTACTCATGGGAATGGTCGTTTACTGTCTGGCACTGGTTTCCTGTTCGCCAAACAACGTAACGGAAGATAATAGCTTAAAAAAGCATTTCGATGCGCATCAGTTAAGCGGCAGTTTCGGGATGTTCGATAACAGTCAGGGGCAATTTACCGTTTATAACCTGCCCCGGTTTCGCGATAGCGCTTACCTGCCCGCCTCCACTTTCAAGATCGTCAATTCCCTCATCGGCATACAGACCGGGACGGTAAAAGATGAAAACACCGTTATTCCCTGGGATGGTATTACCAGGAGCATTCCCGAATGGAATAGAGATCTTACCATGAAAGACGCCTTTCAGGTATCTGCAGTACCCTGGTTTCAGGAACTTGCCAGAAGGATCGGCAAAGACACTATGCAGCAATGGCTCGATACATTAGGCTATGCTGCCTACAAAAGCAGGGCAGTCATCAACAAGATAGACACGTTTTGGCTAGACAACTCGATCAAAACCACCGCCGACGAACAGTTGGGATTGGTAAAGAGGCTCTATTTCGAGCAACTTCCTTTTTTCAGCCGTACCCAGCAGATTGTGCGTAGAATGATGCTGCGGGAAGATAATACCAATTACAAGCTAAGCTACAAAACCGGCTGGGCATCTACCGAAAAAGGCCATACCCTCGGCTGGCTGGTGGGCTGGATCGAAGAAAATAAACACCCCTACTTTTTTGTACTGCAGGTAGAATCTCCCGATAAAAAGTACGACCTTACTACGGTGAGGCTTACCCTGCTTAAAGAAATACTAAAACAGTATGGATTTATGGAAGGAAAGAAATAAATCCTCAACTTCGTACTACATGTTCCATTTTCAACATACCGAATACCTTACCGCGCTGATACTGGTTCCTCTGCTGGTACTGCTGTTTCTTTCCCTGCTAAGTTGGAAGAAAGCCAGAATTGCCAAGATAGGAGATGCAAAGCTGGTGAAGGAATTGATAAAGGGCTATTCGCCTTTGAAGTTCACGCTGCGATTTGTGTTGTTCCTTATGGCGCTTGCCCTTATTATTACAGGTGCGGCAAACCTGCAGAGCCCGGGAGCCATGGAAAAAGTAACCCGCAAGGGGGTGGATGTAATGATTGCACTGGATGTAAGTAAAAGTATGCTGGCCGAAGACATTAAACCAAACAGGCTAGACAGGGCCAAGCAGCTTGTAAACAAGCTGATGGAGAGAATGGAAAATGACCGCGTGGGCCTGGTAGTTTTTGCAGGAAAAGCATATATCCAGATGCCCCTCACCACCGACCATAGTGCCGCCAGAATGTACATACAAAATGCCGCCCCCTCTGCCGTACCAACGCAGGGAACCGTGATATCGGAAGCCCTCAAGATCTCCAATTCCGCATTCAATAGCAAAGACAGGAAGTTCAAATCCATCCTTCTTATCTCCGATGGAGAAGACCACGACGCCGAAGCATTGAAATTTACGGAGGCCCTGGTAAAAAATGGTGTAATGATTAATGCGGTGGGTATCGGCTCTCCCGAAGGCGTCCCCCTGATAGATAAAGAAAGCAATCAACTTAGAAAAGATGCCCAGGGAAACGCCATCATCACCCGACTGAATGAAGGGGAACTGAAGCAGCTTTCGCAACAGACGAAAGGGGTCTACGTTCGCCTTGAAGACTCCGACGAAGCAGCAGACAAGATTATGGCGCAGCTTTCTACCATAGAACAAACATCTATGGGAGACCAGGCTTTTATGAACTATAAGAGCTATTTTCAATGGTTCCTGGCGGTTGCACTGCTTCTATTGCTGGTGGAGTTCTTCGTTTCTGAAAGAAAAAAAATTCAACTCACTTGAAGAAGATACTACTTATAGCATTGATCTGCTGCATGGCACATACTTTATCTTTTGCGCAGCAGGAAAAGACGGATTTATGGGAAGGAAACCAGTTCTACCGGGAGCTGGATTATATTAAATCTCAGGAAGCGTACAACAAAGCCCTGAGTAAGGCACCCGCCAACCCACTCGCCAATTATAATATGGGCAATGCTGAATTTAGGCTTAACAAGTATGAAGACGCCATAAAACGCTACGACAACGCCATCGCCAACAGTAAAGGCAAGGCGGAGCGGGAAAAGGCTTTTTATAATAAGGGAGTTGCTTTTACCAGGCAGAAAAAACTGGAAGAAAGCATTGCAGCTTATAAAGAAGCTTTGAAGCTGGATCCCAAGGATCAGCAGGCAAGGGAGAATCTGCAGAAAGCACTGCTGGAAAAGAAAGAGCAGGATAAGAAGAACGAAGAGAAAAATAAAAAGGATAAAGAAGATAAAGACAAGAAAGAGGATAAGAAGCAGGAGGATAAAAAGGAGAAGGACGACCAGCAGAAGCAGCAGCCCAAGGAACAGCAAAGCAAACTGTCTAAGCAGCAAGTGGAACAACTGCTCAAGGCCCTTGAGCAAAAGGAAAAAGATGTGCAGAAAAGGATCCAGGAAAGCAATAAATCTACATCAAAGCCCGATAAAGACTGGTAATTATGCAATTATATTGTAATACGCTTACAGAGAGGCAACGCTTAAAAACCAGGGAAGTAAAGATCGGGGATTTGCTGCTCGGCAACTTTCATCCTATACGCCTGCAGACGATGACTACTACCGATACTATGGATACTATGGCAACCGTGGAGCAAAGCATCCGCTGCATAGAGGCAGGTGCGGAGCTGGTTAGAATTACGGCTCCCAGTAAAAACGAAGCGGAGAACCTACAGAATATAAAGAACGAGCTCCGTAAAAGAGGATATAACACCCCGTTGGTGGCAGATATTCATTTTACGCCCAATGCCGCTGAAATAGCAGCACGGATTGTTGAAAAAGTACGGGTAAATCCGGGAAATTATGTAGATAAGAAGAAGTTTGAACTAATAGAATATACCGATTCCGATTACCTGGAGGAGATCGAGCGGATCACGGAGCGCTTTACACCGCTTGTAAATATCTGCAAGCAATACGGTACTGCTATGCGTATCGGCACCAATCATGGTAGCCTGAGCGACAGGATCATGAGCCGCTATGGCGATACTCCCATGGGCATGGTGGAAAGCGCTATGGAGTTTCTGAGAATAGCAAGAAGCCTTCATTATCACGAGATCCTGCTTAGCATGAAAAGCAGCAACCCCCAGGTGATGGTGCAAGCATACCGCCTGCTGGTAAGCAGGATGGAAGAGGAGTTCGGTGAATGCTATCCCTTGCACCTCGGAGTTACGGAAGCTGGCGACGGAGAAGACGGAAGGGTTAAAAGCGCCGCCGGTATAGGCACATTACTGGAAGATGGCATCGGCGACACGGTACGGGTTTCACTTACCGAAGATCCGGAATTCGAGATCCCCGTGTGCAGGGATCTTGTTAAACGCTACGAACTTAAAAAGGAGGAACCACAAGATGCAATGCCCCATAGCCCCATCATCATTCCTCCGGTACATAAAGTGCCTTATGACCCCTTCAACTACCGCAGGCGTATAACCAGGCCCGTAAACAATATCGGCGGAAACCAGGTGGCTGTGGTGATTGCCGATTTAAGCAAATGCGCGGAGATAACACCTGATACGCTTCAACGTATAGGATATAAATATGACGAGACTACCGATAAATGGACGATCAGTGACCTGGCGGCGGATTATATTTACACCGGAACGGAGCAACTGTCCTTTTTATTACCTGGTACCCTTAAAGTGATTACATCGGCGCATCAATGGCAACAGGCTACCGACAAAGCGACTTACTTTCCTATCTTTTCAATAAAGGAATATCGGGAGGCGACATTCAAAAGCACTGCTCTAAACTTCGTGATGGTAGACTGCTTTAGCGATTCGGCTGGTGTAGATGCGTTCTTGTCCATCGAAGAATTGTCTTCCGATCCTTCTGTAGTACTCTGCTTAAGCAGTAAGCATAGCAATGCTATGGCAGCAGTACGCCGGGTATTCATGGAGCTGGTGAACAAGGGTATCGATCATCCCGCGATCATCCTTTGCGACAGCTACTGGCAATCACCCGACGAACATCTGATTCACTATTCTACCGAGTGCGGGGCACTCTTGCTCGATGGCTTTGGAGACGGTATCTGCCTGGGAATGACGGACAGCGCTTACAGAAAACAGCAGGCAGATGTGCTGGGAACAAGCGGTAGAACCTATTCAAGCGTAAGCTCTCCGGAGCAGTTCATCAACAATACAGCTTTCACCATTCTCCAGGCCACAAGAACCCGGATCTCTAAAACAGAGTATATCAGCTGCCCGAGCTGTGGAAGAACCCTGTTCGACCTACAGGAAACTACGGCAAAGATCAGAGCTGTCACCAATCATCTGAAAGGCCTTAAGATAGCAATAATGGGTTGCATTGTAAATGGTCCCGGAGAAATGGCTGATGCCGACTTTGGGTATGTAGGCAGTGGCCCCGGCAAGATTACTTTATACAAGGGAAAGGAAGTAGTGAAAAGATCTGTGAACAGCGATGTGGCTGTTGAAGAACTGATCAACCTGCTGAAAGAACACGACGCATGGATTCAGCCTAGCTGATGATTCTCGCCCCATCTTCGATCTGAGTTACGTACACCTCCGGCTCCTTATGATATTCTTTATGATACGCGCTTTTGATGCCTTCGGTAAAGTGGTCGACACCGGAAGCTTCCACCAGGTTGATAGTACATCCTCCAAAACCGCCACCCATCATCCGTGATCCCGCAACGGCTTCATATTTCCTGGCTTCGCCGTTAAGAAAATCGAGCTCTTTACAACTTACTTCATATTCCTTGCTGAGGCCGGTATGTGTTTGATACATCAACACTCCGAAGCCTTTGATATCGCCTTTCTTCAATAGCTCACACCCTTGAAGCAACCGTTCGTTTTCCGTAGTAACGAAGTGACAACGATTGTAAACCACTTCCGAGAGTTCTTCCCTATGTGCCAGGAGCTTTTTACTGTCTATGCCCCGCAGCGTATTGATCTCAGGATAATATTTTTTAAGAACAGAAACGCCCTCTTCGCATTGCAGGCGTCTTACATTGTATTCCGAACTGGCCAGTGAATGTGTAACCATGCTGTTGACGAGTACAATCTTATAGTCGGGAAAATCAAAGGGAATGTACTCATACTCCATGCTCTGGCAATCCAGCTTGATAACATGACCCGCTTTGCCATGCAAGCTCGCAAACTGGTCCATGATGCCAGACTTCAACCCTACAAACACGTGCTCGGTTTTTTGACCGATATAAGCAAGATCCATCTTGGTTAACCCAAAGCCGAAAAGCTCATTCAGCGCAAAGCCGGTGGCACAGCACAAAGCTGCGGAAGAACTCATTCCAGCCCCTACGGGCACATCACCATCTACCATCATGTCTACCCCCTTCACCTCGAGGCCTCTCTGCTGCATGTGAAAGATAACACCCAGTATGTAATTGGCCCATTCCTTTACAGGCTTGATACCATCGAGGGAAAAAGAAAAACTGCCACTGAAGCGGTTACCCCGCAGATTAATGGTGTTGGTGCCGTTTTCCGCAACGGCCACATAGTTTTGTTTGTTCACCGCGCCCGGTAATACAAAACCTTCGTTATAGTCAGTATGTTCGCCTATCAAATTAACTCTTCCCGGAGCTGCAACTACCAACGGCTTCCTGGAAAACACCTGCTGAAAATCCTGATCAATCGTTATCATATAGAAGGAGATGAGTAACGAAAATAAGAATTTTTATGGGTGAGCACTCATTCTAATTGCCCCGCTGTTCTGTAATGGAAAAACGGGTGCAAACACGTCGGTATTGCAACTTCTTACTATCTTCGCATAACATCACTACGGAAGAATCCCCTCATTGGCTGGTGCACATCTTACCAGAATAGGAAATTCGTATGGCGTAATCTTACCGCATAAAATGCTGAAATATTAATATTCATGTTGACAACAGATTTTCTGGTAGTAGGTTCGGGTATTGCAGGGCTTACCTATGCCCTCAAAATGGCAAGAAAGTTTCCCGATAAGAAAGTAATGGTCATCACCAAAACAAAGACCGATGAAACAAATACCAAGTATGCGCAGGGTGGCATTGCAGGTGTAACGGATTTCGAGAAAGACAGCTTCAGCAAGCATATTCATGACACGCTTATTGCGGGAGATGGGCTCTGCAACGAGAAAGTAGTAGAGATCGTAGTGAAAGAGGGGGTGGAAAGAATAAAGGAACTGATAGAATATGGTGCCCAGTTCGATAAAGAAGACGATGGAGATTATGCATTGGGAAAGGAAGGCGGGCACAGCGAATACCGCATTTTGCATCATAAAGACGTAACGGGCAAGGAGATGGAACGGGCGCTTGTAGATATAGTGGAAAAGCAACCCAATATCGAGATCATCAAGCATTGCTTTGTACTGGACCTGCTCACACAGCATCATCTTGGTTATATCGTTACGAAAGCTACCCCCGATATCGAATGTTACGGAGTGTACGCCCTCCATCTGCAAACCAACGAGATCATCAAGATACTTGCGAAAGTTACCCTGCTCGCTACCGGTGGAAACGGCCAGGTGTACCGCACCACTACCAACCCCTCTATTGCCACAGGAGATGGGGTGGCAATGGTGTACAGAGCTAAAGGCCGGATAGAAAATATGGAATTCATCCAGTTTCATCCCACCGCGCTTTATGAACCCGGCACGGGCGGTCAGGCTTTTCTCATTACGGAAGCAGTGCGGGGCGATGGTGGTATTCTGCGCGACCGGCAAGGCAATGCCTTCATGGAAAAATATGATGAAAGAAAAGATCTGGCTCCAAGGGATATAGTAGCCCGTGCCATAGACAGCGAGATGAAAATTGCGGGAACCGAGCATGTGTACCTCGATTGCAGACACATGAATCACGAGAAGTTCCTGCACCATTTTCCCAACATCTATGAAAAATGCCTGAGCATAGGCATCGATGCTTCGAAAGATATGATTCCCGTGGCACCGGCAGCACATTATAGCTGCGGCGGTATCAAGACCGACGAGTGGGGGAGAACCTCCATCGGAAATCTTTATGCAGCAGGCGAATGCGCTTCTACCGGCCTGCACGGCGCCAATCGCCTTGCCAGCAATTCACTCCTTGAAGCTATGGTGTTCGGCCATCGCTGTTATCTCGACGCGGCGGACCGAATCGACTCTATCACATTCAAGGAAAATATACCCGACTGGAACGCCGCCGGCACACGTAACCCCAAGGAAATGATCCTCATAACCCAAAGCCTTAAAGAACTCCAGCTGCTGATGAGCGATTATGTAGGGATCGTACGGACGAATATAAGACTGCAGCGCGCCATGCGAAGGCTGGATCTGCTCTGGGAAGAAACGGAGTTACTCTACGAAACTACCAGTGCCTCACCAGAACTCTGCGAGCTCCGAAACCTGATAACAGCTGGCTATCTTGTAGTAAAAGGAGCCAGCTTTCGCAAGGAAAGCAGGGGCCTGCACTACAATACCGACTACCCGCTTAAAAGCGAAATGATTCAGAATACTATACTTTAGCAGCCGAATACAACGATCCTATATGTATTACATCATTTACGGCTTGCTATACGTTTTTTCATTACTGCCGTTATGGGTATTGTATTTAATATCCGATGCCCTTTATGCGCTTATCTATCATGTTATAGGGTATCGTAAACGGGTAGTGCTCGATAACCTCGAAATAGCTTTCCCTGAAAAAACGGCAAAGGAAAGGGAACGTATCGCCCGGCGCTTTTATCATAACCTCGTAGACTACTTCCTCGAAACCCTTAAAATGTTTTCAGCCAGCGACCGCTTCCTGCTTCGCCATTTCACCGGCAACTGGGAGTTTTTTGAAGAACTTTACAGAACAGGAAGAAGCTACGAAATTATGCTGGGCCATACATTCAACTGGGAATGGGGTAACTATGCATTCGGAAGACAGGTGCAATTCAAGTACCTCGGCGTATATATGAGGATCAACAACAAGGTGATGAACCGCCTTTTCCTTAAAATGCGGGCAAGAAGCGGAACCGTTTTATTGCCTGCGGGCGACATGAAAAAAAGCATGCTTCCGCACCGCAATACCCAGTACGTACTGGCACTTATAGCCGATCAAAGCCCTTCCAACCCTCAGAAAGCTTATTGGATACCCTTTCTTGGCCGCCTTACCGGATTTGTCTCCAGCCCGGAGAGGGGAGCCAGAAACGCCAATACACCTGTAATCTTTGCCTATATCGAAAAAAAGCGCAGGGGCTATTACAACGTAGTTTTCTCCATGGGAGAAGAAAACCCTGCTGGCGTAAAAGAAGGGGAAATTACCATCAAATATGCCCGTTTTATGGAGAATGTGATCCGCCGGTATCCGGATATGTGGCTTTGGAGCCATAGACGGTGGAAACATTCCTGGAAAAGCGGATATGAAAATACATTTCCCGCCGTTTCCGGTAATAGTAAAGAATGATAAAGGGATGAATATTTTATCTACATTCGTATTGTCATGATCATAACCGGTATAATCGCATCTATTATCCTTATAGGCTTTTTCGCCGGCCTTGATGTTGCTTTCGTAAGTATTAACAGGCTGAGTGTGGAACTTAAAAAGAAACAGGGCCGCCATAGCGGAGTCCTGTTTTCCTTCCTTATGGATCAACCGTCCAGATTTATAGGAACCACACTTGTAGGCTTCAATGTTTTCCTCGTAATATATGGAGTTCTTGTAGGCGCCATTCTTCAGCCCGGTTGGGACTGGATCATTAAAAACTTCCATATTTCGGTAGGTGCCGTTAACGTAGTACGCCTGGTTTTCGAAACCTTCGCTTCTTCTTTCATAGTAATATTATTCGGCGAATTTCTTCCTAAAGCGTTCTGGCGTGCAAAGAATGAATTTATGCTGACAGGGTTCGTCGCTTCTCTTACCAACTTTTTCTACAAATTGTTTTACCCCGTAGCTTCTTTTTTCGTATCTATTTCATCAGGTGTACTGAAATACCTGTTTAATGTACGTATCAATGCAAAAAAAGAAGCATTCTCGAGAGCAGACCTGGAGCATTTCTTCCAAAACTCCAGTGAAATGAATGAAGAGCATCAGGACCTGAACACCGGCCTTTTCGAAAATGCCCTGTCGCTCCCGAACGTGAAAGTGAGGCAGTGCCTCGTACCGCGTAAAGAAATTATAGGAGTAGATATCAATACCACGGTTAAAGAGGTAAGGAAGAAAATGGTGGAGACAAAGCTGAGCAAACTGGTGGTATTTGAGAATAATATAGACCAGATCATCGGCTATATCCATCAGCTGGATCTTTTTAAACAGACGGATAATATCAGATCCATCATGCTCCCGATACCTGCGGTTCCTGAAAGCATGGGCGCTACGGATCTTATCAGTAAGTTTTCGCGGGATCATAAAAGCATGGCCTGGGTAGTAGATGAATTTGGCGGCACGGCAGGTATCGTTACCATGGAAGACTTGCTGGAAGAGATCTTCGGTGAAATAAAAGACGAGCATGATACGGAGGAAGTCGATGACAAGAAGATCTCCGATGAGGAGTATGTGTTTTCCGGAAGGCTTGAACTTGATTATCTGAACGAGAAATACGGGCTCGACTTCCCTATAGAAGAATCCGAAACCTTATCGGGTTTTATTATCAACCAGCACGAAACCATTCCTAAAGTAAAAGAACGTATCATTATCGGCGACTACGAGTTCGACGTGATGAACGTAAGCGATACCCGGATAGAAATGGTTAAAATGAAAATCTTAAAATAATAATGGCGCTATTACCCAGCTTATTCAAACGCTCGCCCGAAATGGCGGAGATGACTTTTGTAGATCATCTCGAAGCACTCAGGTGGCATATCATGAGATCTGTTCTGGCTATTCTTGTGGGTGCCCTTTTTGTTTTCTTTAATATGGACTTCTTCTTCGATAAGGTGATTATGGGTCCTGCTCACAACGATTTCATCTCCTACCGTGTGCTGTGCCGCGTAGGTAATGCCATTGGCCTGGGTGGGGCCATGTGCCTGGACGAGATCAAGCTGAAACTAATAAGTACGGAAATGAACAGCCAGTTCATGATGAGCTTTACCATTGCTTTCGTTGGGGGCTTCATCACAGCTTTCCCGTATGTATTCTGGGAAATATGGAAATTCATCAGGCCTGCATTAAGCCCTAAAGAAACGAATAAAACCCGCGGCATGATCTTCTGGGTTTCCCTGCTGTTCTTTTCGGGGGTGGCTTTTGGCTACTTTCTGCTGGCTCCCTACACGGTTAATTTCTTCGCAGCTTATACGCTGAGTCCGCTCATCGAAAACACTTTTACCGTCAGCGATTACATCGATAATCTGGTTTCGCTGATCCTTGGTACGGGCATTGTATTTCAACTGCCGCTCGTAGTATATTTCCTCTCCAGGATAGGCCTTTTAACGCCACAATCGCTTCGTACTTACAGGAAGTACGCACTGGTGGTTATCCTCATCCTGGCAGCCATCATCACTCCGCCAGACGTGGTAAGCCAGATGATCGTCACCATCCCACTATGGTTCCTTTACGAGATCAGTATATGGATCTCTGCCAGAGTGTATAAGAAGGAAAAAGAAGACGAACTGAAAGAGTGGAGCTAAAGCATACTGTTATTTGAAGCGCATTTAACCGGTTATATCCTTTAGTATTACCGTTTGTCCCGCAAATAACGGAAACCTGTAAAACCGGGTTATCTTTACCGTTAAACAGTATAAGTTATGTCCTCTTTCGATCTCTCGCTTCCTGTAGCTATCGGGTGCGACCATGCCGGCTTCGAGTACAAAACCGAGCTGGTAAGGTTTCTGAATCAGAAAGGTTACCAGGTAAATGATTTCGGCACGTACACGCCAGATTCGGTGGACTATCCTGATTTTGCGCATCCTGTTTCTTTTGCCGTAGAACGGGGAGAAGTTGCTTTTGGTATACTGATCTGCGGCTCTGCCAATGGCGTTTGTATCACTGCCAATAAGCACCAGGGCGTGCGGGCAGGATTGTGCTGGATTTCTGATGTTGCCCGGCTGGTGAGGCAGCACAATAACGCCAATATAATAGGCCTTCCTGCCCGCTTCATTTCCCTGGAGCAGGCAAAGCAACTGATAGAGATCTTTATAGAAACCCCGTTTGAAGGTGGGCGCCATGCCACCCGTGTTAATAAAATAGCCTGCTCCTAAATAAAAAACTATACTATGCTCAAGCTCTGTGGAATCACGGTTTTACTAATGGTTGCTGCCAATAGCTTTGCCCAGAAGAATGCCGGCAAATATGCATCGTTCGTGGATGCAGGTGATCTTGAAAAGCACCTGACCATTATCGCTGGTGCTGAAATGGAAGGCCGTGAAACCGCTACTGAAGGGCAACGAAAGGCAGCTGCATACATCGAGAGCCAGTTCCGCCGGCTGGGCCTGAAGCCTGGTAATGGCAACTCCTACCTGCAGGCTTTCGACCTGATGGAAGACTCCATCCTGAAAATGGAAATCAAAGCAGGCGATCGCACTTATCTGCTCGACAAAGACTTTAACTGCAATGTCAGGTTCAATAATACAGCGAGTGTAACTGCCGATAAAATCGTATTTGTGGGCTATGGCATCAGCGATCCGGCGTATGATGACTATGCAGGTCTGGATGTAAAAGACGCTATAGTCGTTGCCATGGCAGGTGAACCTAAGCAGGGGGAGAACTACCTGCTCAGTGGCATGAGCCGCACTTCAGAATGGAGTTACCGGGAAGCTTTCAGGAAAACGACCGTTGCTATGGAGAAAGGCGCAAAGGCGTTGCTCATAGTCAACAACTTTTCCTCGGTAGTATCGCCTCGTAAAGCAGGGCCGTACTTTCCATCCGTGGATCAGCAGTCGAAGGGAATCAATTACGCAGGCATTACCCATGGCATGTTCACAGAGTTGTTTGGACAGGCGCTGAGCGATAGTCTTCTTGCAAGAAGGAAAGCCTGGCAGCCTTTTCAGGCAGCGGTCTTGAAATCATTAAGTCTGCCTGTTACGTTTGAATATGCGGAGCGCCGGATCAAAGCTTTCACCAGCACCAATGTGCTGGGGCTGCTGGAAGGCACCGATAAAAAGGACGAATACCTTTTTCTTACTGCACACTATGATCACCTCGGCAAAAGGGGCAATGTTATTTACTATGGCGCCGATGACGATGGAAGCGGTACTGTTTCTATTATAGAAATGGCATCGGCTTTCGCAGAGGCTAAAAAGAAAGGCGACGGGCCAAGAAGAAGTATTGTATTCATGGCCGTTTCGGGCGAGGAAAAGGGATTATTGGGTTCCGAGTACTATTCCGATCACCCGGTGTATCCGCTCGATAAAACCACAGCCGATCTCAATATAGACATGATCGGAAGGATAGACCCCAGCAGAAAACAGGGTGACTCCACCAATTACATTTACGTGATCGGCGATAATAGACTGAGCTCCGACCTTAAGCCGATCAGCGAAAGTACCAATAACAAGTACACCCTACTGGAGCTCGATTATAAATACAATGCTCCGGACGATCCCGAGCGTATCTATTACAGAAGCGATCATTATAATTTCGCACGCAAAGGAGTGCCTGTGATCTTTTATTTCAGCGGCCTTCACGCAGATTATCATCGCCCCACAGACACCGTAGAAAAGATCAACTTCGGGCTGATGGTAAAGAGAGCCCGCCTTATCTTCCATACCGCCTGGGAAATAGCAAACCGGGACGCCATGCTGCTAAGGGATATACCGCTTTCAAATGACAGGAGATGATAGCAGTAATATCTCTTATGACATCAAACCTTTGGAATCTCCCACACCCAACACGCCAATAATAATCATCCGCTGCGCTTAATGCCCCAGTATGTAAGCAAAAATGAGCGGCGCTACAATCGTTGCATCGCTTTCCACTACAAATTTGGGTGTATTGATATCCAGCTTGCCCCAGGTGATCTTCTCGTTAGGAACGGCCCCGGAGTAAGAACCATAAGAAGTAGTAGAATCGGAGATCTGGCAGAAATAACTCCAGAAAGGAACATCATGCCATTCCAGATCCTGGTACATCATTGGCACTACACATATCGGGAAGTCGCCAGCAATGCCGCCGCCTATCTGGAAAAAGCCTAAACCCTTACCCTTGCTATACTCCCGGTAAAGCTCCGTAAGCCATACCATATACTCTATTCCACTCTTTACAGTACTCGATTTCAGTTCACCCTTTATAACATAGCTGGCGAAAATATTACCGGTAGTACTATCTTCCCAGCCCGGCACTATCACCGGAATCTTCTTTTCCGCTGCCGCCACCACCCAGCTGTTCTTCGGGTCAATTTCGTAGTACTGCTGCAACTCGCCGCTCAGGATTACTTTAAATAAAAACTCATGCGGGAAATAACGCTCACCGGCAGATTCCGCCTCCTTCCATACCTTCACCAGGTGTTTCTGCAAACGGCGAAACGCTTCCTCTTCAGGTATGCAAGTATCCGTTACGCGGTTGTAGTGGTTCTCCAGCAGTTCCCACTCATCCTGCGGTGTAAGATCCCGGTAATTGGGTACTCTCTTATAGCTATTATGAGCAACCAGGTTCATCACGTCTTCTTCCAGGTTAGCACCCGTGCAGGAGATCATGTGAATCTTATCTTCCCGGATCATTTCGGCAAGTGAAATACCCAGCTCTGCGGTACTCATGGCACCCGCAAGAGACACCAGCATTTTTCCGCCCTCCAGTAAATGTGTCTCATAACCCTTGGCCGCATCCACCAGCGCGGCGGCGTTGAAATGCCTGTAGTGATGTTGTATAAACTGAGAAACCGGTCCCTTATGCATTGTTATTTATTTATTTTTTGTGGCGCAAATATAGTCATGATTTAAGGGATTCAGGTTTGTTACCCGCTATGGGTAGAAAATAGTAAATTACGCAGATGAACTACCTCGCGCATGCATACCTTTCCTTTAAAAATCCTGAGATACTGGTAGGCAACCTGATCAGTGATTTTGTGAAGGGGAAGAAGAAATTCGATTTCAGCCCGGCTATCCAGGAGGGCATCGCGCTCCACCGCCTGATAGATGCATTTACCGACGAACACGCTATAACGAAAGAAGCTAAAGAAGTATTTTATTCCACATACCGGTTGTATAGCGGTGCGTTTGTAGATGTTACTTACGATCATTTTCTTGCCAACGACCGCGATATCTTCGCCGATGCTGCTTCCCTCATGGAATTTTCTCTTTACACATATACTACTATCAGCTCTTTCGAACAAGAACTCCCCGACAGATTCCGAAGGGTATTCCCCTATATGAGGGCCGATAACTGGCTCTATAATTATCAGTTCACCAATGGCATAAAGAATAGCTACCAGGGCCTCGTGTACCGGGCTGCTTATCTTACGGAAAGCGAACCTGCACTGAATATCTTTAAAGACCATTACTACTTCTTGCAAAACTGCTACCATCGATTCTTTCCCCAGTTACAGGAATTCACCCTGGATAATTTTCCATCAGCTTCTCTGGAAGGATAACTTTAGTTCATAACCTGTATTTTTGCGGCAACCAAAAAGTGTTCCATGAAGCATGTTCTGGCAATAGCGTTCATTCTAAGTGCTATCCTTACAAGGGCTCAGGTGAGGCCGCCGGTAGTAGATAAATCGCCTATGGATATGAGTTATTACCCGGTTAATTACCCCATCCTGAAAATACAGGAGAAGCTGACAGAGCCCCTGGTGGCAAGAGTGATCTATAGCAGACCCCAAAAGAACGGAAGAGGAGTATTTGGTGAACTACTGGAATATGGTAAGATTTGGAGACTGGGCGCTAATGAAGCTACTGAAATAGAGTTCTTTAAAGACGTGAAGGTAAACGGTGCACGGCTCAAGAAAGGCAGGTATTCGCTTTACTGCCTTCCTACTTCCGATAAATGGACACTTATTTTTAATAAGGAAACAGATACCTGGGGCGCCTTTAAATACGACAGCTCTAAAGACGTGCTTCGCACTGCTGTATCCGTGCTTAAACAAACGGAAGCAGAAGAAGTATTCAGCCTCTGGTTCGAAAAAGCAGGAGCGGGCGCGAATCTCAATATATTATGGGACACGGAGCTCATTAAAATGCCCGTTACCTTTTAAATCAGACTATGTGTGGAATAGCGGGGATCATTTCAGGGAAGCAATCACTCCTGAATAAAGAAAGGCTGCAGTTAATGTCGGGCGTCCTTCAACATCGGGGACCCGATGGAACGGATCATTGGATCAATATGGAGCATACTGCCGGCTTGTGTCATACCAGGCTTGCCATTATCGATCTCACCAGCACGGGTCGTCAGCCCATGCCCTACCTGGATAGATATACTATCGTTTATAACGGCGAGATCTATAACTATATAGAGCTTAGAAAAAGCCTGGAATCCAAAGGATATAGTTTCCGGTCTTCGGGAGATACCGAAGTTATCCTGGCTGCCTATGCCTGTTATGGCAAAGACTGCCTCCAATATTTTGACGGGATGTTCGCATTTGCTCTATGGGATCAGCAGGAAAAAACACTGTTTGCAGCACGAGACAGGTTGGGTGAAAAGCCGTTATTTTATCACCAGGACAAGGAGCAATTTCTTTTTGCCAGCGAGATGAAAGCATTATGGGCTGCAGGTGTGGAGAAACAGGTAAACAATACCCTGCTGCTTAATTATCTCACTACCGGCAGCGCGGTGAACGCCAGTAATGCCTCCGCTACGTTCTATACCAATATCCTCAAGTTACCAGCCGCTCATTATCTGTTACTGCAAAATAATAATGGAGTCAATGCCTGCGAAATCAAACGGTACTGGCAGCTCGATAAAGAAGAAACAAATACACTTTCCGAGCAGGAATGCATAGAGCAATTCAGGCATCTTTTTTTCACCTCCGTGCAAAGACGACGCAGAGCCGATGTAAAGCTCGGCACGAGCCTCAGCGGCGGGCTGGATAGTTCTTCTATCGTCGCCGCCTTGCTGAGTACCGGGCATCAGGGTGCTGCACCGGATGTCTTTTCAGCTGTATTTCCCGGGTTTGAAAAGGATGAATCTTCCTATATCAGGATGGTACAGGAGCAATACGGGCTCCATAGTTTCACCGTCACTCCGTCCGCAGACGGCTTTATCGATAGTTTTGAAAAGCTCTGCTATCACCAGGAGGAACCCTTTCAGTCTTCCAGCGTTTATGCACAATACAAAGTGTACGAGCTGGCAAAGCAAAACGGTACTACCATTCTTCTCGATGGTCAGGGTGCCGATGAAACCCTGGCAGGGTACCACAAATACTATCATTGGTACTGGCAGCAGCTCGTTAAAGAGCGAAAATGGCAAACGGCCTTTCAGGAGATAAAAGCTGCAAGAGCGAACAACGTGTTGGCAAGCTGGGGTATCCGCAATATTTTTTCATCTTACATGCCTTCATTCACTGCCCGCCAGCTCGAAAAGAGGGTGTTGATCATGCAGCGACAGCATCCCGGCGTAACAAAGGAATTCATTGCTCAATACCTTGACAGCAGCAGCATACACAAGCCGGTAACTACACGCCTCAATGATGTACTTTATTTCAACACGGTGGATAATGGCCTGGAAGAGCTATTGCGCTATGCGGATCGCAATTCGATGGCCCACTCCACGGAAGTACGCCTGCCCTTTCTTTCGCACGAACTGGTGCAGTTCGTTTTCTCCTTGCCGGCTTCTTTCAAGATAAAGAATGGCTATACGAAATGGATCCTGCGTAAGAGCATGCACCAGCAACTGCTGGATGCTATCGTATGGCGCAAAGACAAAACAGGCTTCGAGCCGCCGCAACAGGAATGGATGCAGCATCCCCGCTGGCAGGACTATTTCCAGGAAGCCAAAAGAAGCCTGGTAAACAAAGGCATTCTCAAAGCTTCCCTGCTGGGTAAGGCAGCAGAGCCGAAGCACGCACACGCAGCCGGAAACTACGACTGGCAGTACCTGGTAGCGGCAAGCATGATCTCTTGAGGATAACGCTTACAAATCCGGAGTTTATTCCCATCTTTGCACTCCACAAATGTTCATCATGAAGATAGCTACCAGATTCATACATGCAGGTGCCGAACCGGATCCATCAACAGGGGCTATAATGACCCCTATCTATCAAACATCTACCTATGTGCAGTCTGCCCCCGGCGAGCATAAGGGCTATGAGTACGCGCGCTCACAAAACCCTACCAGAAAGGCTTTGGAAGATGCGTATGCACAGATAGAGAACGGACGGTATGGCCTTGCATTCAGCAGCGGAGTGGCAGCTACAGATGCGGTCATCAAACTCTTCAAGCCAGGAGATGAAGTGATTGCAGCCAGCGATATGTATGGAGGAACCTATCGTCTGTTTACCAAGATATTCGAGAAGTTCGGCATCCGCTTCCATTATATCGATATGCAGGATGCGGGTAATATCAAACAATACATTAATGCAAATACCCGGCTGATATGGGCAGAAACGCCCACTAATCCCCTGATGAACATCGTGGATATTGCAGCAGTTGCGGCCCTATCCAAAGAACATAATATCCTGCTTTGTGTAGACAATACATTCGCTTCTCCATACTTGCAGAACCCGCTTGACCTGGGAGCTGACATCGTAATGCATTCGGCTACCAAATACCTGGGCGGCCATAGCGATGTAATACAGGGATGCCTCATGATGAACGATAAGGAACTCCGCGATCAGCTATACTTTATTCAAAAGAGCTGCGGCGCCGTGCCCGGGCCTCAAGACTGCTTTCTCGTATTGAGAGGCATCAAGACTCTGCACGTTCGTATGCAACGCCACTGCGAGAATGGAGCAATTATCGCTCACTGGCTACGCGATCATTCTAAAGTGGGTAAGGTTTACTGGCCAGGCTTTGAAGACAGTGCAGGCTATGCCATTGCAAAAAAGCAGATGCGCGATTTCGGGGGTATGATCAGCTTCGAGCTGAAGAACGATAGCGTGGAAGAAGTAAGAAGGCTGCTGTCATCCACCCGCCTTTTCGCACTGGCAGAAAGCCTGGGAGGCGTAGAAAGCCTGATCAATCACCCCGCTTCTATGACGCATGCTTCCATTCCAAGAGAGGAGCGGATCAAAAACGGCCTCAATGATTCCTTGATACGCCTAAGCGTCGGCATTGAAGATGCAGATGATCTGATAGCCGATCTTCAAAATGCCATAGGATAATATTAGATCATCAGCATGACCTTGTAAAGCAAGCAGTGGCAGCATGTCTAAACGTTTAAGCAATTTCCTAAATGCTAAAGTAGCGCAGTATAACAAGCCTTCCTTCATTAAAGAAGACCCGATCTGCATACCGCATCTTTTCACCCAGCAGCAGGATATAGAGATCGCAGGCTTTTTCGCGGCCATCTTTGCATGGGGCAACAGAACTATCATCATCAATAAAAGCAAGGAGC
>JACMJX010000120.1 GCA_014380425.1 Chitinophagaceae bacterium
AAAGTGTCGGAAATGTGTCGGAGGTCAAAAATAAAAAAGGGCCTCAATCTCTTGAAACCCTTTGCTGTAAAGGTGGTCCCACTCGGGTTTGAACCAAGGACCCTCTGATTATGAGTCAGATGCTCTAACCAACTGAGCTATAGGACCTCCAGAGGCCGAAGCCGCTGAAAGAGCGCAAAAGTATAAAAAATACCGTATATAATCGCCATAAAATTGACGTTTTTATGAAACAAGTCTGTTACTTAACTCGAGTAACTGCCGGTGCTGGAAGTGAAGGTTAGCACGCAAAGCAGAGATGCTTTCCCCCTAGCAATCATCTTTGCCATCTATTGAACAAAGGCCGGATTTGGAATTTGCATATTCTAACCGGAACGCAAGTAATTATTAATAACTACTTTTAAGCCCTTTAAATCAAACAGAATGGTTCAAAGCAATATCCGCAATATTATCTTCGATCTCGGGGGAGTGATTCTTGACATCGACTTTAAACGTACTTCCGACGCTTTTAAGGCACTGGGGGTGCAGAACTTTGATGCTTTGTTTTCTCAATTTCACGCAAACCCTCTCTTTACTGATCTGGAATGTGGAAGAATTACGAAGGCGGAGTTTGTAGATACTATGAAGGGGTATGCGGGTAAGGAGCTTACTGAAAAGCAGGTGATCGACGCCTGGAATGCTATCCTTATTCATTTTCCGGTACAGAGGATCGAATTACTGAAAAAACTCCGGGCTACACATAGAACATTCCTGCTGAGTAATACCAATGCTATTCACGCGGAGAAATTCGAAAAAATGTACAGAGATACGGTGGGTGAGGGTTCTTTTGAAGACTGCTTTGAAAAAATATACTACTCTCATAACATAGGCTTCCGGAAGCCAAACAAAGAGGCTTATGAAGTTGTATTAAATGAAAACGCGCTGAAGCCTGAGGAGACAGTGTTCATTGATGATACGCTGCCTAATATAGAAGCGGCCCGGGCACTGGGTATTACGGTTGTTCACCTTCAACCGCCTGTAGATATTACAGATTTGTTTTAATGTTTATCTTGCAACACTTATGATACATTTCGAAAAATTTACCCTCGAGAACGGATTAAGGGTACTGGTGCACGAGGATCATTCCACTCCCATGGCTTTTTTAAACATCACTTACGATGTTGGCGCGAGGGATGAGGATCCCGAAAAAACAGGTTTTGCACATCTGTTCGAGCACTTGATGTTTGGGGGAAGCGTGAATATACCGGATTATGACGAACCGTTGCAGCTTGCGGGCGGAGAAAACAATGCTTACACTACGAATGATATTACGAATTACTACTGCCAGCTGCCCTCGGATAATATAGAAACGGCTTTCTGGCTAGAAAGCGACCGCATGCTGAGCCTTGCTTTCAGCGAAAAAAGCCTGGATGTTCAACGTAAAGTGGTTTGTGAGGAGTTTAAGGAACACTATATCAATAAACCTTATGGCGATGTATGGTTCAAGATGCGAGAACTGGCCTACACCGTGCACCCCTACCGCTGGCAAACGATCGGAAAGGAATTAGGCCATATAGAAAATGCACGTATAAAGGATGTTAAGAATTTCTTTCAGAAGCACTATTGCCCTATGAATGCAGTACTGGTAGTGGCGGGTAACGTGAATGCTGACCAGGTTAGGGAACTGTCTGATAAATGGTTTGGAAGCATTCCTCCAGGAAACAGGTATGTAAGAAACCTGCCCAAGGAACCGGTACAGCGGGCTCCGAGGAAACTGGAAGTAAAGGCAGATGTGCCGCTAGACGCTCTTTATAAGTGCTGGCACATGGCTTCGCGGCTGGAAGATGGCTACTATGTTGCAGAACTGATCAGCGAAATTCTTGGGGGAGGGGCTTCGTCGCGGCTTTACCAGGCACTCGTTAAGGAGCAGCAGCTTTTTAGCAATATTAACTGTCATCATTTTGGCTCTACGGATGCCGGCATTTTTATCATCGAGGGCAGGCTGGTGAAAGGGGTAAAAATGGAAGATGCGGATCGGGCGGTGGAAGCGGAGCTTGAAAAAATCAAACACGAAACAGTATCGGTGGCTGAACTGGAAAAGGTGAAGAATAAAACCGAATCTGCCCTTGCCTTTGAAGATATGAGCGTGTCCAACAGGGCTAGTAGTCTCGGTTTATACGAAATACTTGGCGACGCCAGTTTAATGAATACGGAACTTTCAAAATATCAAACGGTAACTGCTAAAGACATTGTAAACACAAGCAACCAGTTATTCGATGTGAATAACAGTACTACGCTCTATTATTTTAGCGCCAGCAATTAATCTGAAATTTTTGTATGATCAATAGAACCATCGCTCCTCCTATAAAGGATGCAATCGACTTTAACCTTTATCTTAAGCAGTATGAGAAGTTTATACTGGATAATGGAGTGGAAGTATATTCCATCAATGCGGGGAATGAAGAAGTGGTGCAACTTGAATGGGTTTTTTATGCAGGCAACTGGTATGAAGAACAAAATCTTATTGCTGCAAGCGCCAACCATCTGCTGAAGAATGGCACTTCGTCCAAAACGGCTTTTCAGCTAAACGAGCATTTTGAGTATTACGGGTCTTATCTCAACCGCAATTGCTATAATGAAACGGCGAATATAACGCTGCATTCTTTAAATAAGCACCTGGACGCTTTACTGCCGGTGGTGCAGGAACTGCTAACCGATAGTGTTTTCTCCGAAGAAGAGCTGGCTATTTACAAACAGAACAACAAACAACGATTGGCCGTTAACCTAAAAAAGGCTGAATTTGTTGCCAACCGCTTTATCGATTCCTATTTATACGGAGAGCAGCATCCTTATGGTAAATACAGTTCCGCCGAAGCTTTCGATGCTGTAGAGCGGGAACAGTTACTACAGTTTTATAACAGGTATTACAAAGAGGGCAAGTGCATCATTTTTGTTTCAGGTAAATTGCCTGCTGGTATTAACGAGCAATTGAATACCTACTTCGGCAAGCTGCCTCTTAATCAAAAATCGTTACCGGTAATCCTGCATCCCGTAAAGTCTGCCGACGAAAAAAAATACAGGGTTAATAATGATGCTAACGGAGTACAAGGATCTATCCGGTTGGCCAGTCATTTCCCCAACCGTCATCATCCTGATTTTATTAAATCCCAGGTACTTAATACTGTTTTTGGGGGGTTCTTTGGCTCGCGGCTGATGAGCAATATACGGGAAGAAAAAGGGTACACTTACGGTATTCACAGTTATTTGAAAAACCATATCCAGCAAAGTGCATTTATGATAAGTACCGAGGCGGGCAAGGATGTATGCGAAGCGACGTTGGTTGAGATCTATAAAGAAATGGAGGATTTGCGAGAAGAGCCGGTAGATGACGAGGAGCTTTTGCTGGTAAAAAATTATATGATCGGCGGGGTTATCGGTGAGCTTGATGGACCTTTCCAGATAATGAGCCGCTGGAAAAATATCATTCTCAACGATCTCGATGAGCAGTATTTTTATCGTTCTATAGACACTATCAAAAAGGTGGAGGCGGAGGAACTCCGGGAACT
>JACMJX010000121.1 GCA_014380425.1 Chitinophagaceae bacterium
GGAGTGGTAAGAATGACCCAAAGCGGTATGGGTTGCCCAGATTGGCCCCGGTGCTTCGGAATGTGGGTGCCTCCTACAGAGGCTTCTCAGTTGCCTCCGGATTTCGAGAAATACCTGAGCAAGCAGGATATCGATCATACGTTCAATGCGTTCCATACCTGGGTAGAGTATGTAAACCGCCTTCTGGGTGTATTGCTTGGTGTATTTGCCATAGTACAGGCGGTACTGCTTTTTCCTAAAAGAGCTGCTTACCGTACTTCTTTCCAGCTAGCCCTCGGCTTTCTGGTGCTGGTTATCTTAACAGGGCTGTTCGGAGCTATCGTGGTGCGGCTTAACCTGGCGCACCTCAGTATTTCTGTACACCTTCTCTTTGCTATTCTGCTGCTACAGGTGCAAATGGCTTTAATCCTTTCTTTGCAACCCGCTGTAGCAGACATTCCGGTAAGCCCGAAAACGAGACGCGCACTTTTTCTTCTCCTGTTGATTCTTCTTGCACAAAGCGTACTTGGCACAGTGGTGCGAATGTATGTGGACGATATATCTAAATCGCTCGATTACCAGCAACGGGAAACATGGCTGGCGGCGCTGCCCTTCAGCTTTCTCCTACACCGCAGCTTTTCCTGGTTGGTACTGCTCGCGTCGCTTTGGATAGCATGGAGCACCCGCAACAGCCCCGGGCTTACGCCAAAAATAAGAGTACTTACCGGCCTCGTCATCCTGAATATGATGGTGGGCATCACGTTGTTTTATGCAAACATGCCGGCAATTGCTCAACCACTACACCTGCTGCTTGCAGCGGCGGCCATCACCCAAACCGTTAACGTTCTTCTCCAAACAACCCCCGCACGCAATAACATAACCGCCTTACCGTTGCATAGTGAATAGTTGGGTTGGTCACTAAAATCCCTTTTTAAATGAAGCGCTTTCTAAGCAGAATATACTATTCCTTTCCGGTTCAGCTACTGCTGCTTCATTTTAAGAAATTTCAGGTACTGCTTGTTTTCTGGTATTTTCTATTTAGCGCGGTTAATGGATCTTTGCTCAAGGGGTTCGGTGTAGACTCGCTGTATCTTGCCCCCGAATACCAGGGCAGTGTGAGCTGGCTAAGCGTAAGCTTTATGGGAGTTGCTACCGGCATATTCATAATGAGCTGGAACATTACCACTTTCATTCTGTTTAGCCGTCATTTTAAATTTCTAGCCACTACTACCAACCCTTTTCTTAAGTATTGTATCAACAATGCCCTGCTTCCCCTGATCTTTCTAACGTTTTATTTTATAAAGGCAACCCGTTATGACATCAATAAGGAACTGCTTTTGTGGGATGAAATTCTTGTTCTCGCTGCCGGATTCCTGGTAGGCCTCGCATCACTGCTGGCCGTTTCCTTTTATTACTTTTTCCGGGCAGATAAAACCATTGCCAGCAGGATTGTTCCCGTTCTCAGTGATCCTGCACTTTTTCAGGAGGAGTTTACGGAAGATGCGGTGCCTATGCAGAACAACAGCCGGCTTATTAAAGTACGCTCTTATATCAATGCAGTGTTTTCAGTAAAGGCAGTGAGGGATGTTTCGCATTACAGCGATACTTTTATAGACAAAGTATTCAGCCGTCATCACTTTGCCGCTGTAATCGCTATCTTCATCGCGCTGCTGTTTCTCTTTGTTATTGGCTTCTTCCTGGATAACAGTATTTTTCAGCTGCCTGCCGCTGCAAGTGTAACCGTGTTTTTCGCTATCCTGGTAGCCGTTGCAGGAGCTTTCTCTTACTTCCTGCAGAGCTGGAGCGTTCCTTTTTTCCTGATGCTGATCGTTCTTTTCAACCTCCTGTACAAGTACGAAGTAATAGACCCCACTAACAAGGCTTATGGCCTTAATTACAATAAAAATATCAAGCGGCCGGAATACAACCGGCAGTCCCTGCTTCAATTGTGTACACCGGAGAAAATAGAGACCGACAAAAAGCAGATGATAGAAGTGCTGGAGAACTGGAAACGGAAGCAGCTATCCGAACGACCATTACTATATCTGATATCTACCAGTGGCGGCGGCACCAGGAGTGCTACTTTCACGCTCAATGTGCTGCAACAGCTCGATAGTATTAGTGGCGGTACCATCATGCACAAAACCTTTCTTATTACGGGTGCCTCCGGCGGCATGCTGGGTGCGGCTTATTTCCGGGAGCTGGCCCTGAGCCGCATGAGCGATAGCACCCTCCATCTTCAAGACAGAAAATACGTGGACAATATCTCGAAAGACCTGCTGAACCCGATGCTATCTTCCTTTGTTGCCCGCGATCTTGCATCGCCTGCCCAGAAATTCAAGGTGGGGGATTATACGTACATTAAAGACAGGGGCTACGCTTTTGAACAGAAACTATCCGAAAATACCGGTGGTCTGCTGAATAAGCAGCTAAAGAATATGGCCGCTGATGAAAGAAATGCCAAAGTGCCACTCATGCTCTTTAATTCCGTAGTTATCAGCGACGGCCGCAAGATGATATTGAGTACACTTCCCGTTAGCTTTTTAATGCGACCCATTTATGATACGGCAAACGCGCCCTATATAGACCCCGATGCCATCGACTTCGCAGCCATGTTTGCAAACCAGGATCCGATGAATCTCCGGATGCTTACTGCCTTGCGGATGAATGCCACTTTTCCTTATATACTACCCAATGTATGGCTTCCGTCAACACCCGTAATAGATGTAATGGACGCGGGGCTGCGCGATAATTTCGGGCAGGAATCGGCCTTGAGGTTCTTGTTCGTGTTTAAGGATTGGATCCGGGAGAATACCTCCGGCGTAGTACTGATACAGGTTCGTGACCGGAAAAACGGGGGCTGGGAGCAACCCTACGAGTCGAAGAAAGTAACCGATGTTTTTACAAAACCCCTGTTGCTGCTACAAAATAACTGGCACAAAATGCAGGAGTATAACCAGAACGATCTACTGAGCTTATCGATGCATGCTTTCGAAGGAAAGCTGCTGAAGCTTGCATTCGAGTATGTACCCAAGCAGCAGGAAGTGCCCGCAGCCCTCAACTTTCATCTTACCCGGAGGGAGAAACAAGACATTTTCGAATCGCTCGGTACCCCGGGCAACAAAAAGATGTTCGAGCAGTTCCGTGCCACGCTGGAACCGCAGCACAGTACTTACAAACCGGAGAAATTGGTAGTAAAAGGGCGCTAGGGCTGTAACAGGCGTATGGCATTTCTCGCAATCCTAATGTTGAACGAGGCACTCGTGGCTACAGGATCACCATCGATATGTAAAGGCGCAAGCCCTTCGTTGGCAATGGTAAGATGGCCTGTTTGAAAATAAAGCACCCTGCTTTTTAATGAGTCACTGGCTATCTGCTGGTGCGCATTAAAACCGTTGAACTGAGCCAGCAGCGAAAAAGGCAGCAGCATCTTGTTCATTCTTTTAATGATTACAATATCCAGCAAGCCATCGCTCAGGCTGGCCCTGGGAGCTATCTTAACATTGTTACCGAACTGGTTGCTGTTAGCGATACTTAAGAAAAACGCATCCGTAGAGAAGCTTCTCCCTTCTGCCGTTATAGTAAACGGATAGTGCCTGGATGAGAAAAAGTTAATGGTAGATATGCGCACATAAGTGGCCAGTCCCCTTCTTTTCTGAAGTGCGAACTGATGCGCCACCTGCGCATCGAACCCGAGGCCGCAAAGCATGCATGAAAACGAATCGTTTATATAGAATCCATCTACGAAAGAAGCTTTCCCTTTAAATACGATCTCAAGTGCCTTTTCGGGAGAACGGGGAATGCCTGCCGATAAAGCCAGTCCGTTTCCGGAACCCAAAGGGATAATGCCCGTATTAACATCCACACCCTTCAAAACGGCGGCAACAGCGCTCACCGAACCATCGCCCCCACACACTACAACGTCTGTTATGTTTTCATTAATTATCCTGTTTTTAAGGAAGCCATAATCCCCGGAAGGAACCGTATGGAGTATTTCAAAAGGAATATTTCTCCTTTCCGTAGCGCTTATAATCGCCTGTTTAACCGACTTTTTGCCTTTTGTGCCTGAAATTGGATTAATCAGGTACACAATTTTACGTTCCATGGCGCAAAGTTATTATAAATAGAATGCGCATCGCGCGAATTCTCTATGCCATCTGGCCAATAAATTGTACCTTTGCGCCTCGTTAAAAACGTTCTTCAAACAGCGTTTTATAACTTATCAACTTTATTATGCAAATCAGAAATATCGCAATTATTGCGCACGTCGATCACGGTAAAACTACTCTTGTCGACAAAATACTACACTCGACCAATGTTTTTCGTGCGAACCAAGACACTGGCGAGTTGATAATGGACAGTAACGATCTTGAAAGAGAACGAGGCATCACTATTTTCAGTAAAAATGCTGCTGTAGAATATAAAGATACCAAGATCAATGTGATCGATACTCCAGGTCACTCGGATTTTGGAGGTGAAGTGGAAAGGGTATTGAAGATGGCAGACGGCGTTCTGCTGCTGGTAGATGCTTTTGAAGGCCCTATGCCACAAACGCGTTTCGTGCTGCAGAAAGCGCTCAATCTCGGCCTGCGCCCCATCGTGGTTATCAATAAGGTAGACAAGCCGAATTGCCGCCCAGATGAAGTGCACGATGCTGTGTTTGAACTGTTCTTCA
>JACMJX010000122.1 GCA_014380425.1 Chitinophagaceae bacterium
CTTTACGCGGACTTAGCGTGGAGTAGCGCCGCCGGCATTTTAATCACCATCCATAAATATCGGCAGCGGCTCTGAATGTATTACAGTGTGCATCTACAATATTGCGAATATCGGGAGAGTAGCCTCCACCCATTGAAATAGCCACGGGCAACCCCTTTTTCTGACATGTATTGAGCACAAAGGCATCGCGCTGCTGGCATTCGGCCTGGCTAAGAAGAAGTTTCCCGTATTTGTCGGTGGAGAGCACATCTACGCCAGACAAGTAGAATACAAAGTCGGGCCTTTGCTGCGCAAGCAGAACGGGCAACTGTTTTTCCAGCAGGCTTAGGTAGGTGCCGCCATTGGTGCCATCGGGCAGGCCTATATCGAGGTCGCTTTTCTCTTTACGAAAGGGATAATTGTGTTCTCCGTGCATGCTGAAAGTAAAAACGCGTTCCTCGCCATAAAACAGGGCAGCGGTTCCATTTCCCTGATGAACATCGAGATCGACAATAAGAATTCTTTTTGATTTGGCGGAAGCAAGAAGGTAATTGGCTGCAATGGCAATGTCGTTGAGGATACAGAAACCTTCTCCCCTGTCGTGGAAGGCGTGATGGGTGCCGCCAGCTACATTCAACGCTACACCGTAATCCAGCGCGTACAGCGCGCAATCGATCGTTCCTCTCGCTATTCTTATTTCCCGTTCTATCAGGGCAGCGCTTAAGGGAAAGCCGATTACACGCATCTCTTTCGGCGTTAGTTCCAGGGTCTTCAGTCGTCTCCAATAGTCGGCAGAATGAGCTTTGACGATCCACTCCTCTTCCAGGGGACTGGGAGAAAACAGATTTTCGCGGGTTATAAGTCCTTGATACAGCAACTGCTCCGGAATAAGCTCATATTTAACCATTGGAAAGCGATGTCCTTCCGGCAGTGGGTGTGAATAGATGGGATCATAGGCTATTTTAAGCATATACGGCAACAAAGATTACAGGGCATACGGGATGGGCTACCTTGTTATTGCCCGAGTAAATTGATAACATTATAGGGTCATCGTATCGTGGCAATCATCTCTTTCAGGCGCTCCTGGCTAGTGACAACCTGGGCTTTCAGATCGCTTAAGATGGAATAGAGCCCGAAATAAGTCCGGTTCACATACAGCGAATGCCTGGATCCCCTGGCTACTTTTGAATCCCTTATTTCTTTCATTTCCGAGAGATGCTCCATGTAGGCATAGATCTCATTGAAATACGTATCATTGCCAAAATCAAAGGACTCAAGGGTAAAGGGAAGCGTCAGCATATCTATCATATGCTGGAAAAGGCCTGAAAAGAACTCCACTTCCTGGGGAGTATCCGAATCGTGGATCATTTCCAGGTTGGTGTAGATTTCTTTTCTTCTTACGGCGCTCTTCAGTACCTCCTTATCTATCAGTGCGAAATAATTATCATAAAAATGATCCGGAATCTCTTTGATGCAGCCAAAGTCGAAAATACCCACTGTTCCATCATTGCGCATCAGGAAATTACCAGGGTGCGGGTCTGCGTGTACTTTCTTGAAGTGATGCACCTGTAACTGGTAAAAATCCCAGAGTGCCTGGCCGATACTGTTTCGCACTTCCTGCGATGGGTTGTCCAGCAGAAATTCCTTCATGTGTTTGCCTTCCAGCCAGTCCATCGTAATAATCCGTTCGGAAGAAAGCTCAGGGTAATAACCTGGGAACACCAGGTTGGGAATATGGGCGCAAAGACCGGAAAGCTCTACGGACCTCCGCAGTTCCAGTTTGTAATCCGTTTCTTCCAGCAGCTTGCCCTCTATTTCGTCGAAATACTTATTCATGTCCACCTCACCCATTCCTACAATCCGCATGGCGAAAGGCTTTACCAGGCGAAGATCCGATTTTACGCTGCTTGCCACACCCGGGTACTGGATCTTTACAGCCAGTGGCTTACCATCTTTCCATGCCCGGTGTACCTGGCCTATCGAAGCGGCATTACTGGCGTTGATCTCGAACTTATCATACAATTGTGAAGGTGATTTCCCAAGTGTTTTCATGAACGTATTAACCACCAAGGGACCCGACAAAGGCGGGGCGCTGTATTGCGACATGGCGAAGCGGTCTGTATATGCTTTGGGAAGCATCCCTTTATCCATACTCAGCATCTGGGCTACTTTAAGCGCGCTGCCTTTCAGGTTGCTGAGGGTATCGTAAATATCGGCGGCATTATCGGCATGAAGTTCGTCCCTGGTAGTTTCGGGATCCATCAGCTTACGCGTATAATGCTTCAGGTAATTTGTTCCTACTTTAAGGCCTGTGGTTACAAACCTGCTGGCACGTTCTACTTTAGAGGTTGGAATCTTGGTTTGTTCTTTCATAGTGTTTTTAATATTTCCGCGTCAGGATAAACTTACCGAAATCGAATAAGCTATCCAGCGTATTGGTTCGTACCAGTTCGAAGCTAAGATTGACCGCTTTTTCAATGGCGGCGTCAGTGAGTTCGAACTTTTCACTGGAGTCTTTTACCCAGTACCGGAGTACAAACAATGCCTGTACCCAGAAACCATGCACGTACTGATCGGAAATGAATTTACGTTCCTTTATTTCGCCGCTTTCATATCCTTCCCGTATAAGGTCGCGTATGTAGCTGTAAAAAGCCCTTCTGAATGTTGAAAGCTTATCCTCCCGGAAATCAGTCAATCCAAACATGTCTTTCTGAAGCAGGATATAGCTTCTGTTCTCTTTTAATTTCTGTACCCATACAAAGTAGAACGTGAGTAGTTTTTCCCTTACCGAGTATTGGCGGTAAACCTCATCGCCTTGCAGTTGATGGCGGGTGTCTTCAAAAATACCCTTCCAGATGTCTTTGTCGATAGACTCTAACGAGCTGTAGTGTTCGTAGAACTCCGTCTCCGATACACCCATAGGTTTACAAAATGCATAAACGGATAGTGGTTTTCTGCCATTTTCAAGCCAGTGTAGCTTGTAAGCGTCGCGGATTTGTTGTTTTTCCATAATCATGCAGTTTTTAATGACTCCGTAGGCGCCGGAAAAAGAACATCCGGGTGCGGATGGAGATCTGCAAAATTAAGCGATCCGCACTTATAACTATGTTAATATATTCAAGAGATGGAGAAACGAAGGCTCTTTTCTCCGGGATCATTACATTTAAATAAATGTGGTACTCTATGTGGATATCTATTTGCAGGATAAGAAAAGGATGTAACTATTTAATCTTAAAATTGTAAGGAACATTATGAGCAAAAGAGTTGAAAGCACCCCTTTTACCCGGTACGAAACCTTTCTGGTAGCCATCCTGGCTATTTTGCAATTTACTATTGTGCTGGACTTTATGGTACTCTCCCCCATGGGGGCTATTTTACTTAAAGAACTAGACATAAAGCCTGTGCAGTTTGGCCTGGTTGTGTCCGCTTACGCCTTTAGCGCCGGCGCGTCTGGCTTGCTGGCTGCCGGCTTTGCAGACAAGTTCGACCGCAAGAAACTACTGCTTTTTTTCTATACTGGATTTGTTGCCGGTACCATTATGTGCGCGATGGCACCCAATTACAAGCTCCTGCTGATAGCACGCATTATTACCGGGCTATTCGGCGGGGTCATCAGCTCCATCAGTTTTGCCATAATAACAGATGTTTTTAGAATGGAAGTACGGGGAAGGGTTATGGGATTTGTTCAAATGGCTTTTGCGGTAAGCCAGGTACTGGGCATCCCCGTAGGTTTGCTGCTCGCCAATAAATATGACTGGCATGCGCCCTTTTGGCTGATAGCGGTTTTCGCTGCCATCGTAGGTATCATTATTCTGATCTATATGAAACCGGTAACGGGGCATCTCCGGGCACAGTTAAAGCTGAACCCGTTGGAGCATCTGTGGAAAACACTTTCAAAAGGAGAATATCTGCGCGGCTTTCTGGTTACGACTCTTTTAGCTACGGGCGGTTTTATGCTGATGCCCTTTAGCAGTGCTTTTACCGTAAACAACCAGGGCATATCGATCGATTACCTGCCGTTGATCTATATCGTTACCGGCGTTTTTTCCATAGTTACAGGGCCAGTGATTGGAAAATTGAGTGATATCGTTTGCAAAAACAAGGTATTTTTTTCCGGCACCCACCACAGTATTATCATGGTGGGTATTTTCACCAATATTGGCATTAATACGCA
>JACMJX010000123.1 GCA_014380425.1 Chitinophagaceae bacterium
ACGCTTTCGTAAACCTTGAGAACCAGCGGCCCGCGCTTACTAAGGCTATCAATACTATCGAGCAAAGTATGAACTATCTGAAGAACCTGTTAGGGTTGTCTATTTATGATAGCATCGAGCTCTCGGATTCTTTGAACAGTGAAGTGCCGGATTTCGCTGCCGGGGAAGATACATCTGCCGTAAGCCGGAGGCCAGATTTGTTATTCAACAGGCTGGAGCAGGAAGCTGCCTTGCAACAGCTGAAGTCGAGAAAAGCTGCTGCTTTACCGCAACTCAGTTTGTTCAGTCAGTACCAGCTTCAGACGCAGGCTGATAACTTCCGGTTTCAGGATTATAAATGGCCCAATAGCTTTTACACGGGCATTCAACTTACCATACCGGTATTTGCAGGCTTTAAAAATGATGCGAGAAGCAGGCAGGCCAGGATCGCCCACGATCAATTGCTTATTCAGGATGCGCAGCTTAAAAAACAGGCAGCGCTGGAAATAAGAAATGCAGGCAACACCATGAAAGAAGCAGGTCAGCGATCCCGGTCGCAACGCCTGGTAATTGCTGCTGCACAAAGAAGCTTGAGCCTTATCAATGCACGCTTTGAACAGGGCCTGGCGAAGTATTCGGAAGTAGTGGACGCGGAGTACAACCTGGCCGAAGCTGAAAGCAACCTGTTACAGGCAGTATATGATTATCATATTGCCCGGGCTTCCTATGATAAATCTATCGGGATGCAATAATATTAATTCACTTACTTAAAATAACAATATGAAATTGAGTGCTGCACTGCTGCTCATCGCCGGCCTTTTCTTTCATTACACCGCGATCAGCCAATACAATGAGCCCGTTACGCATAAGCCTGCCCGTTTCAAGTATTATTTCAATGGGGCGTTCGGCTTTTACCTGCCGGATAATTTAAGTAAGAGCCTGGCCAATAACGGCTCTATCACAGCGGCAAATTTTCAGATGAACTATCATGATAACTATTTCAGCCGTGTTTTTTTTGACCAGCTTAACATTAAATACCAGGCCAATGCTGTTGTAAATGATGTGTATACTTCCATAAATTCGAAAGTTTCCAATACTACCTTTGGTGTAGACCTGGGTTATACATTTCCGATAAGGAGGCTATCGCCCTACATATATGGGGGTGCAGGCATGTCGATACTCGATGTTCCCATCGTTAAGCCCGATCTGTTGAACAACAATGTCACCTATGCCACTTCCACCAAATCCTTCCTCAATTTAAGAGCGGGCATAGGTTGCGATCTGGAAATCAGTAAGCTTTTTATCATTTATGTGGAGGGTCAGTTCTCATCCGTTCCTTACAAAACCGTGATCGACAACCGGCGGCTTAACGGCTTTTCTGTTCTCCTGGGGTTCAAAACACCGCTCCAGTAACCAGTTCTATATAAGAAATATCGGGATGAATATGTATCTTGTTCAGGCAGGTTCTATAAAAACAAAACCCATGATCGGCGGCAAATCGAATGCAGGTCCTTTTACCATCAATTACCGGAAGTACCGGCTATGGGGTACACCTGCTTTAAGTGTACTACTTTACATGGTCTTTACACTGATAAATCCTATGACTGATTTTTTTAAGGAGTATGAGAACTACACCCTTACCAATTATTTCGCAGAGATCATATCCGTTGTTTTTTTTGCCGCCGTTTCCATAGAATCCGGTATCATCGTATCGAAGATTCTTAATCAGTACATGCCCTGGGATGTATCTCCCAGGCGGCGAATGATCGTGCAGTTAGTACTCCAGGTGATCATATTTGCCATCTTCATTGTGCTATTGCTTATGCTGGCAAACAGGTATTACGGCAATTTCTATTCATTTGCCATCAACCTGGAATTAAGCAGCGAGGAGTATGACAACCTGATAGTACGGCAGGCCGTCATACTCGGCATTTTCGTATCTATATTGATCACCACTATTTTCACCGGTGAGTATTTCTTCAATCACTGGGTACACGCCCGTCTCGAAGTGGTGATGCAGAAATCACTGGTGGTGCAGGCGCAGTTGGAAGCATTGAAAACGCAGATAGACCCGCATTTCCTGTTCAATAATTTCAGCACGCTTACCGCAATCATAGAGGAAGACCCGGCTTTGGCGGTCAACTACGTGCAGATGCTGGCCAATGTGTATCGCTACATGCTGGCCAATCAAAAGGAGCAACTGGCAAGCGTGGAATCTGAAATCGACTTCATCAGGGCTTATCTTTTTCTCTACACCATGCGGTATGGTAATGCACTGAAGGTAGAGATCGATATCTGCGATATCTACCTCTCCAAACGCATTCCTCCCATGAGCCTCCAGCTCCTGATGGAGAATGCCATGAAGCATAATGAGCTATCCGGCGCCCATCCCCTTAACATTGTAATAAAAGCCACTGAAAACCACTTGTCCGTCAAGAATAACCTGCAGCCGAAGCGGGTAAAGGAGCCTGGGCTCGATATGGGTCTGAAGAATATCTCGGAGCGTTATAGGCTGCTCTCCGCTCCCGTGCCGGAAGTGTCGAACGCAAACGGTAGTTTTGAAGTTAAAATCCCGCTTCTTTAAAATCCTGGTATGAAGACAATCCTGATATTGGAAGATGAAGAGAAAACAGCCCGGCGCCTGGAGCGGCTTTTAAACGGATATTATCAAGGGCAGGTGGATACTACCATCCTGCCTTCCGTCGCGGAATCCTTGCAATGGCTGAAAAACAACCCCGACCCAGAGATCATCTTTATGGACATCCGGCTTTCTGATGGCTTGAGTCTGGATATCTTTCAGCATACTGAAATCAGGTCATTTGTTGTATTCACCACCGCATACGACGAATACGCTTTACAGGCATTCCAGGTGAATGGCATCGATTATCTTTTGAAACCCCTGGATCCTGAATTACTTTATAGGAGCCTGGAGAAAATTACCCGTTACCAATATGCGTCCGACAACCGCGAGCTTGCAGGCATCATGCGGATGGTGCAGGAGCGTAAAAAAGTGTACCGCAGCCGGTTCCTGGTTAACTTCCGGGAAGTGCTGATACCGGTGCCGGTTCATACCATCGCGTATTTCGTATCGGAGTTTAAAGTAACGTATATCATAACCGTCAGCAATAATAAACATGCGATCGATCCAACCCTCGAAGAACTGGAACAGGAACTCGATCCGGCAGCCTTCTTCCGCGTTACGCGGCAGATCATCGTATCGCACACTGCCATCCATAAAATTCATATCTATTTCAATGGCCGCTTAAAACTCGACATACTTCCGCTGCCGAAGGAAGAAGTGATCGTGAGCAGAGACCGTGCCGCAGCACTCAAAAGCTGGCTGGATCGCTGATGTAACTCAGGCTCGTTTTTAGCCAACTC
This sequence comes from Chitinophagaceae bacterium, assembly GCA_014380425.1. Lineage (GTDB taxonomy): Bacteria > Bacteroidota > Bacteroidia > Chitinophagales > Chitinophagaceae > JADCRZ01. The sequence continues at coordinate 3,361 of JACMJX010000123.1, forward strand.
GGTCAGTTTATCTCCCAGCAGCAAGGGCCTTTTTTTACTTTGCCTGATGCTGTACAAAAAGAGAAAACAACTGATCATCCTCACCCTGGTAGTAAATATTATCTGCTGGCTGGTACTTTTACTGGCTCCCCTACTTCCACTGGATACCCGCATGCAGGTGATGGTCGCCGCCATTGCCGGCATTGCGGGTGAATTAACAAGCCTGCTATTCATGTATCTTGGAGGTCGACTGATCATTCGTTTCCTCCGCAGGCTCTATAGGCTACGTGTAAAGCCCCTCCTGAAGAAGCGATCGAATAACCGCAGTATCCAATAAAGGCATTACCTGACTAATTTTGTGGAGTGCTGTATTTTTCCTACTCTTGCAAAAGAACATCTTAAAAAATATACTATGTCACAAGCGCCTTTGAAATTTGAAACACTACAGGTCCATGCTGGTTATCAGCCTGATCCATCCTCGCATTCCGCAGCAGTGCCTATTTATCAAACATCTTCTTATACGTTCGATAGTGCCGAACATGCTGCCGATCTTTTCCAGTTGAAGCAGTTCGGCAACATCTATACGCGGATCATGAACCCAACTACCGATGTATTCGAGAAAAGGGTGGCAGCTCTCGAAGGTGGTGTGGCAGCGCTTGCCGTGGCATCCGGACAGGCGGCTCAGTTTATAGCGCTGCACAATATCCTTTTACCGGGCGATAATTTCGTGACCTCCTCTTATCTCTATGGCGGCACATACAATCAGTTTAAAGTTAGTTTCAAAAGAATAGGTGTGGAAGCCAGGTTCGCTAACCTCGACGAGCCCTCCGGCTTCGAAGCGCATATTGACGGTCGCACGAAAGCGATCTACCTGGAAACGATCGGGAACCCTAGATTCGCTATTCCCGATTTCGAGAAAATCGCAGCGATAGCAAAGAAGCATAATCTTCCCCTGATAGTGGATAACACGTTCGGCGCAGCGGGCTACCTTTTCAGACCCCTGGAGCACGGGGCCAACGTGGTGGTGGAATCTGCCACCAAATGGATCGGCGGCCATGGCAATAGTATCGGGGGTGTTATTGTAGACGGTGGTAATTATAACTGGGGCAATGGCAAGTTCGCGCAATTCACGGAACCTGATGAAGCCTATCATGGCATGCGGTTCTGGGATGTATTTGGTGCATCGAGCCCTTTTGGTAATATCGCTTACATCATCCGGGCACGGGTAGCCGGGCTAAGAACCTGGGGGCCATCGCTGGCACCGCAGAACTCCTTTCTTTTCCTGCAAGGCCTTGAAACCTTGTCGTTGCGCGTAGATCGCACCGTGCAGAATGCGCTCGCACTGGCTACCTGGCTGCAGCAGCATCCGCAGGTAGAGTCTGTCAATTATCCCGGGCTTCCGGGCGACAAATACCACGAGCTTGCCTTGAAGTACCTGAAGCGGGGCTTTGGTGGTGTACTGAGCTTCAAGATCAAAGGGGGTAAAGAAGTGGCAGATGCATTTGTGAAATCCCTGAAGATGATCTATCATCTCGCCAACGTGGGAGATTCCAAAACCCTGATCATTCATCCTGCTACCACCACGCACCAGCAGCTTTCGGAAAAGGAACAGGAAGCAGCCGGAGTAGCTCCAGGCGTGCTGCGAATTTCTGCTGGTATCGAACACATAGATGATATCAAGGCCGATCTTCAGCAAGCGTTCGAGACTAGTAAATAAGCCGGGCTTTTAGTATAGTGTCATAGCTGTTCGCCCTGGTTATAGAGGCTTGGGCTTAAAAACCCTGTCTTCAGCAACCATCCGCCATCTATCTTTATGGTAGACCCGGTTATGTAGCTTCCAGTTGCCAACAGGGCAACTACAACGCGGGCGATCTCTTCAGGCTGTGCCATTCGTTTCAGGGGAATGCTGTCATTGACTATGTTCAGTTTCCCGGGGTCTGCCCGTATCGCTGCATTCATATCGGTTTCAACGGCACCTACCGCCACCGTATTTACTAATATGTTATGCGGAGCCAGTTCGAGCGCCACCCCTTTCATCAGCGTCTCCAACGCGCCCTTGGTGGCGCCATAAACGCTTAACCCCACACCGGGCTGGATGCCATTGATTGAAGTGATCGTATAGATACTCCCCCCGGTATGGTGCTGCACCATTTTTCTGGCAATCACCTGCGTAAGCAGAAGGGTGCT